>DASTEA010000194.1:0-2110 GCA_035710075.1 Thiobacillus sp. | reverse complement strand
GCTGTCGCTGTCGGGCCGCAAGCACGACGCCGCGCTGGCCAGCGCAGGCCAGGCGAAGTTCGCCGAAAACTGTGCGGCCTGCCACATGCCCGATGGCACCGGCATGCAGGCGCTGGGCGCGCCCAACCTCACCGACAAGGTGTGGCTGTACGGCGGCTCCGAGGCGAGCATCATCGAGAGCATCGCCAAGGGCCGCAACGGCGTGATGCCCGCCATGGCGCAGACGCTCGGCACCACCTCCAATAAGGACGCCAAGCTGCATCTGCTGGCGGCCTACGTCTACGGCCTGTCGCAGAAGCAGTAAGTAAAAGGCGCCCGTCGGATCGTTTCCGGCGGGCCGCTTGAGCGTATTGTGTGGCTATCAGTACGTTCAAGCGGCTCAGCTTTACCACGGACAAACGCAGTGACAGACGACGACACCCCCGCCTCCGCCGACGCCCCGATCGAACAGCAACTCTACGCGATCCGGCAAAAAATCCAGCCGCGCGCGGTGCATGGCGTGTTTGCCAACTGGCGCATCGCGCTGGTGCTGCTCACCCAGGCGGTGTATTACGGCCTGCCCTGGCTGCAATGGGACAACCGCCAGGCGGTGCTGTTCGATCTGGCCGCGCGCAAGTTCTACATCTTCGGCCTGGTGTTCTGGCCGCAGGACTTTGTCTACCTGACGGGCCTGCTGATCCTGTCGGCGCTGGCGCTGTTCCTCTTCACTGCCGTCGCCGGCCGCCTGTGGTGCGGCTATGCCTGCCCGCAGACCGTGTATACGGAAATCTTCATGTGGGTGGAAGAATGGCTGGAAGGCGACCACGTCGCCCGCAAGAAACTCGACAAGTCGCCGTGGAACGCCAACAAGCTGCGCCGGCGCGGCTTGAAGCACCTCGTCTGGATCGTCCTTGCGCTGTGGACCGGATTCACTTTCGTCGGCTATTTCACCCCGATCCAGACGCTGGCCGCGGAAGCCGCGAGCATGAGCCTCGGCCCGTGGGAAAGCTTCTGGATCCTGTTCTACGGCTTCGCCACCTGGGGCAACGCCGGCTTCATGCGCGAACAGGTGTGCAAGTACATGTGCCCGTATGCGCGCTTCCAGAGCGTGATGTTCGACTCCGACACGCTGACCGTGACCTACGACAGTTCCATCGGCGAACCGCGCGGACCGCGCAGCAAGAAGACCGACTACAAGGCCGCCGGCCTCGGCACCTGCATCGACTGTCAAGTCTGCGTGCAGGTCTGTCCCACCGGCATCGACATTCGCAACGGCCTGCAATACGAATGCATCGGATGCGCCGCCTGCATCGACGGCTGCGACCAGATCATGGACAAGATGGGCTACCCGCGCGGGCTGATTCGCTACACCACCGAGAACGTGGTGAAGGGCAAATACCCCGACGCCGGCATCGTCAAGCACATCCTGCGCCCGCGCACCCTCATCTACACCGTGCTGCTGGCGCTGATCTCCGGCGCCTTCGTTTACAGCCTGGCCACCCGCGTGCCGTTGCGGGTCGATGTGGTGCGCGACCGCGCCGCGCTGTCGAAGGAAACCGAAGAGGGCATGATCGAAAACGTCTATCGCCTGCAGATCATCAACAAGGACGGCCAGCCGCATCGCTACACGATCAGCGCGCAGGGAATCGACGACCTGGAGGTGGCGGCGGCACGCGAGATCACCGCCGCGCCCTTTCAGACCATCGACATCCCCGTCAGCCTGATTGCCGACCCGGAAGATCTGGAGGGCCGCTCGATCGAGGTGACGTTCACGATACAGGCGACCGACGATCCCCGCATCCGGGATGAGGTCGCCACCAAATTCTTCAACCGCTAGTTCTTATGAGGAAAGCGCCATGACCCCGCTCAGCGCCCCCGCAAGCAAGCCCTGGTACCGCGAGCCCTGGCCGTGGTTCCTCATCAGCCTGCCCGCCACCGCCGTGATCGCCGGTCTGACCACGGTGTGGATCGCGGCCACCAGTGCCGACGGCCTGGTGGTCGGCGACTACTAGAAGGCCGGGCTGGCCATCAACCAGACGCTGGCGCGCGACGATGCCGCGCGTGCCCTGGCGCTGACCGCCACCCGGCAGAACGAAGACGGTGCGCTGACGCGGGCGCTGTCGGGCCGCCT
>DASTEA010000193.1:0-9935 GCA_035710075.1 Thiobacillus sp. | reverse complement strand
CCCCAGGCTTCCAGAGACCAGAAGCCGACCTGGTCGAGCTTGCTGCAGATCGGCAGCATGTCGGCGGTCTGCATGCGGGTGGCGATGAGCGACTGGTGACCGTCGCGTAGGACAAGATCGGTGATGTGTACTTTGGCCATGATCCTAGAAACCGTAGTTGGACGCGCCTGATGGTGCGTCTGGGAGGGTGGTTGCCGCGAAGCGAGGAGGCGGCAGGCCGGGGCCTGCAACGACGAGCGACAAAGGCAGGCGCACTCCAAGACGTGCCAGCGGGTGCGTAGCGGACTCACCCTGACGGTGAATCCAATCGAAGGCGGAAAAGTCGGTATTCATGCGGCATTCCATAGGGTTATGAGCGGTCAACTGCGGTTTTTAGGATAACTACAAACCCTGATGTGCGGCGATGGCGGCGGCGATGGCGGCGGCCATCACTTCCGGCGGTTTCTTTTCGATGTACTGGGTGAGTTCAGGGTGCTCGTCGACAAAGCTGGTATTGAAGCGCCCGCTGCGGAACTCTGGATTCTTGAGAATTTCCTGGTAATAGGGAATCGTCGTCTTCACGCCGTATACCAGCATGTCGTCGAGCGCGCGGCGGCCGCGTGCGATGGTCGCTTCCCAGTTGAGGTTCCATACCGTGAGCTTGGCGCACATGGAATCGAAGTAGGGCGGAATGACGTAGTCGGTGTAGATCGCCGCGTCGACGCGCACGCCGGGGCCGCCCGGCGAGTAGTAGCGCGTGATGCGGCCGAGGCTGGGCAGGAACTCGTTTTTCGGGTCCTCGGCGTTGATGCGGAATTCGATCGCATAGCCGCGATGCTTGATTTCGTCCTGCTTGTATTGCAGCGGCAGGCCGGACGCAATGCGGATCTGCTCCTGCACGATGTCGACGCCGGTGATGGTCTCGGTGATGGGATGCTCGACCTGCAGCCGGGTGTTCATTTCCATGAAATAGAACTGGTTGTCCTGGTCGAGCAGGAACTCAACCGTGCCGGCATTGACGTAGCCCACCGATTTGGCGGCGCGCACCGCCAGCTTGCCGATGTATTGTCGCTGCGCCTCGGTCAGTTGGGGCGAAGGGGCAATCTCGATCAATTTCTGGTTGCGCCGCTGGATCGAGCAGTCGCGCTCGAACAGGTGGATCACATTGCCCTGGGTGTCGCCCAGAACCTGCACTTCGATGTGCTTGGGGCGCACCACGCATTTTTCGACGAAGACCTCGGGCTTGCCGAAGGCCTTGCTGGCTTCCGATACCACGCGGTCGTAGTTCTTCAGCAGTTCCTCCTCGCTGTCGCAGCGCCGGATGCCGCGGCCGCCGCCGCCGTTGGTGGCCTTGAGCATCACCGGATAGCCGAATTTGCCGGCCAGTACGCGCGCTTCCTCGACATTTTCCAGGTTGTGGTCGGAGCCGGGGATCACTGGAATGCCGGCAGCGATCATCGCGTTCCTGGCCTGGATCTTGTCGCCCATGCGGCGGATCACCTCGGGCGAGGGGCCGATGAAGCGGATGCCGCGGCGCGCGCAAATGGTGGCGAGATCGGGATTTTCGGAGAGGAAGCCGTAGCCCGGATGCAGCGCGTCGCAGCCCGAAGCGGCTGCCAGGTTGACCAGCGTGTGCGCGTTCAGATAGCCGAGAATGGGGTCCTTGCCGATGTGGTAGGCCTCGTCGGCTTTCTTCACGTGGAGCGCGTGGCGGTCGGCGTCAGTGTAGATGGCGACCGACTTGATGCCCAGTTCGGCACAGGCGCGCACGATGCGGACGGCGATCTCGCCTCGGTTGGCGACCAGAATTTTCTTAAGCATGGGCTCGCCTGACGTTGAGAAGGCTGGGGTTTCTTTGACAAAAAGAACGCGAAATCATATCATTGCTGGCTAATGTTTAACCGGGTGCGTCATGCTTGAATCCGGCATACTTCAGCCAATTGAAGTCGATCCATGGCGTTTTTGCAGGGATGGGCAGTCGTGGGAAACCCGGTCGGATGTGGCCGCGTTTCCGCGTCTTGCCCATGAATTTACGCAAGGCACGCTGTTCTGTCGAGTTGTTGGGCGAGTGGATCAGCGGGGCAGCTTGTCCTTGCAGTTGACGGTCAGCGGCGGAGTGGAGTTGCCCTGCCAGCGTTGTCTGGCCAGCATGCCATACACGGTTGACGTCGAACGCACGCTGTATCTGGCGCGCAATGAAGCTGAGATGGAACGGTTGGATGCGTTGCCTGACAGTGACGCAATCCAGGCCGGTGAGATCTTGAACCTTGTCGATCTGGTCGAGGATGAAGTGTTGTTGAGCCTGCCGCTGGCGACGATGCACGCGGAAGGTGAATGCTCCGTAACAGGGGCGCAGTGATTTTTAACGGCTTTAAAATAATGTACCTGGTTGGGTGCAACGGAATTTAAGGAGCAAGAAATGGCAGTCCAGCAGAACAAAAAGTCCCCGTCCAAGCGCGGCATGCACCGCTCGCACGACTTCCTGACCAATCCGCCGCTGGCCGTCGAGCCGACCACGGGTGAAGTGCATCTGCGTCACCATATCAGCCCCAACGGCTTTTATCGTGGCCGCAAAGTCGCCAAGGCAAAAGGCGAATAATTTCCTGACACGCCAGGGCTCGATTGCGCCAAGGGTTTGAGTACTCAGGCCTGGCGCATTCAACCCAGCTAACGATTCCGGCTGCATGAGAAATATCACAGTCGCCATTGATGTCATGGGGGGCGATCACGGCCCCCATGTCACAGTTCCGGCGGCGATCCACTGCCTTGCGCGTCATCCCGACCTGAATGTAATTCTGGTCGGGCCGCAGGACATCATCGCGGCTGAACTCGAGGCGCGTCGCGCCAAGTCCGGGCCACGCCTCATCGTGCGTCACGCCAGCCAGGTGGTGGCGATGGACGAGGCGCCCGCAATGGCGCTGCGCGGCAAAAAGGATTCCTCGATGCGGGTGGCCATCGATCTCGTCAAGTCAGGCGAGGCGGATGCCTGCGTGTCGGCCGGCAATACCGGCGCCCTGATGGCGACCGCGCGCTTCGTCCTGAAAACCCTTCCCGGCATCGACCGCCCCGCCATTGCCGGCGTGATGCCGACGCTCAAGGGGCACGCGCTGGTGCTGGATATGGGCGCCAACGTTGACTGCACGGCCGAGCAGCTACTGCAGTTCGGCATCATGGGCGCGATGCTGGTGTCGGCGGTGGAGCACATCCCGAATCCGAGCGTCGGTCTGCTGAATATCGGCGAGGAAGCCATCAAGGGCAATGAAATGGTGAAGTGCGCCGCCGAACTGCTGCGCAACAGCCACCTGAACTTTTACGGCAATGTCGAAGGCGACGATATTTTCAAGGGCACCACCGATGTGGTGGTGTGCGACGGGTTTGTCGGCAATGTCACGCTGAAAGCCTCCGAAGGTCTGGCCAAGATGATTGCCACCACGCTGCGTGCCGAGTTCAAGCGCAACTGGCTGACCCGCATCGCGGGTCTGATGGCTTTGCCGGTGTTGAATGCCTTCAAGCGACGGCTCGATCCGCGCCGCTACAACGGCGCCACGCTGCTCGGCCTGAAAGGCGTGGTGGTGAAAAGCCATGGCTCGGCCGACCGCTTCGCGTTCGAACACGCGATCGAAACCGCCAGTGACGAAGTCCGCAACAACGTGCTGAAACGCATTACTGACCAGATCCAACTCTTGCAACGGGTGGCCGCTTGATCTTTTCCCGCATCCTGGGCACCGGCAGCTATCTGCCGGCCCGCATCCTCACCAACGCCGATCTTGAAAAGCTGATCGATACGAACGATCAATGGATCGTCGATCGCACCGGCATTCGCGAACGGCACATCGCCGCCGAGGGCGAATTCACCAGCGATCTGGCAGCGCAGGCGGCGCGCGCCGCACTCGAGGCGGCGGGTTTGGTGGTGGATGACATCGATCTGCTGCTGGTTGCCACCACCACGCCCGATCTGGTGTTCCCCAGCACCGCCTGCATCGTGCAGTCCAAGCTTGGCATGACCAACGGCCGCCCGGCGTTCGACCTGCAGGCGGTGTGCAGCGGTTTCATCTACGCCTTGAGCGTGGCCGACCAGTTCATCAAGACCGGTGCGGCCAAACACGTTCTGGTGGTCGGCGCCGAGACGCTGTCACGCATCACCGACTGGAACGACCGCGGCAACTGCATTCTGTGGGGCGACGGCGCGGGCGCGGTGGTGCTGGGCGCATCGACCGAGCCGGGCATCATCGCCACCCACATCCATGCCGACGGCCGCCACAAGGATTTGCTGCGCACCACCACCGGCCCTTCGACCGGCATGAGGGAGCCTGCGCTGATGCGGATGGAAGGCAATTCCGTATTCAAGATGGCGGTCAACACGCTCGACCGCATTGTCGACGAAACGCTGGAAGCCAACGGTCTGCAGAAGTCTGATATCGACTGGCTGGTGCCGCATCAGGCGAATATCCGCATCATTTCCGCCACCGCGAAAAAGCTCGGCATGAGCATGGACCATGTCGTCACCACCGTGGCCGGCCATGGCAATACCTCGGCGGCCTCGGTGCCGCTGGCATTCGACGTGGCGGTGCGCGACGGCCGCATCCAGCGCGGCCAGACGGTGCTGATGGAAGCCTTCGGCGGCGGCTTCACATGGGGCTCAGCGCTCCTCAAATACTAAGGGACAGACACCCCATGAAAATGGCTTTCGTATTCCCCGGACAGGGTTCGCAATCGGTCGGCATGATGCAGGGCTGGGGCGATCGCGCCGAAGTGCGCGCCACCTTTGCCGAAGCGTCCGACGCGCTGGGCCAGGATCTGTGGACGCTGGTCACCGACGGCCCGGCCGATCTGCTCAACCAGACGGTCAACACCCAGCCCGCGATGCTGGCGGCGGATATCGCAGCCTGGCGCGCCTGGCAGGCTGCGGGCGGTGCAGCGCCCGAGCTGCTGGCGGGGCACAGCTTGGGCGAATATGCCGCGCTGGTGGCTGCCGGGGCACTGGGTTTTGCCGATGCGATCAGGCTGGTGCGCTTTCGCGCCGAGGCGATGCAGGCGGCGGTTCCCGAAGGCGTTGGGGCCATGGCCGCGATCTTGGGCCTGGACGAAGATGCCGTGCGCGCGGTCTGCCACGAGGCGGCAGCGGGCGAAGTGGTCGAGGCGGTGAACCTCAACTCGCCAGGCCAGGTGGTGATTGCGGGCAACAAGGCGGCGGTCGAGCGCGCGATGGCACTGGCGAAGGAAAAAGGCGCCAAGCGCGCGCTGGCGCTGCCGGTCAGCGTGCCGTCACACTCCTCGCTGATGCTGCCGGCCGCCGAAAAGCTGCTGGCGCACCTGCAGGGCGTGCAGATCGCAACGCCCATGATTCCCGTGCTGCACAACACCGACGTACAACGCCACGCTGGTGCGGACGCGATTCGTGCTGCGCTGGCGAAGCAGCTGCACACGCCGGTACGCTGGGTCGAGACCGTGCAGGCGCTGAAAGCCGCCGGCATCGAGCGCGTGATCGAATGCGGCCCCGGCAAGGTGCTGGCGGGCCTCGGCAAGCGCATTGACGACAGCCTGCCGGCGCTGGCGCTGGCGGATGAAGCCAGCCTGCAGGCTGCACTGAATCAATAAGGGAGACAACATGCTACAAGGACAGATAGCGCTGGTCACCGGCGCCAGCCGGGGAATCGGCCAGGCGATTGCGCTGGCGCTCGGCCAGACGGGCGCCAGCGTGGTCGGCACCGCCACCAGCGACACGGGGGCGCAGGCGATCAGCGATTACCTCGCTGCCGCCGGCATCAAGGGCGGCGGCATGAAGCTCAATGTCACCGACGCGGCTGAAGTCGATGCGGTCATCGCCGCGATCAGCGCGCAATTCGGTGACATCGGCATCCTGGTCAACAACGCTGGCATCACCCGCGACAACCTCTTGATGCGGATGAAGGACGAGGAGTGGGACGACATCCTGGCGACCAACCTGACGTCGGTGTTCCGCCTGTCGCGCGCGGTGCTGCGCGCGATGATGAAGGCGCGCAGCGGGCGCATCATTTCCATCGCCTCGGTGGTGGGCTCGATGGGCAACGCCGGACAGACCAATTACGGCGCGGCCAAGGCCGGCATCATGGGCTTTACCAAGTCGCTTGCAACCGAAGTCGGCAGCCGCAACATCACGGTCAACTGCGTGGCGCCGGGCTTCATCGATACCGACATGACGCGCGCGCTGCCCGATGCGCAGCGCCAGGCCCTGCTGGGCCACATTCCGCTGGGACGGCTGGGCTCTGCGCAAGACATCGCGCATGCTGTCACCTTCCTGGCTTCACCCACCGCCGGCTACATTTCGGGCGTCACCCTGCATGTCAATGGCGGAATGTACATGGCATAACCGCCAAACAAAGTTTGGTTTGGTAGAATCCACCGGTTTTAAATTTATTAAAGCCACTAATTTCAAGAGAGGATGAGTAATGGATAACGTACAGCGTGTAATTAAAGTCGTCGCCGAGCAGTTGGGCGTCAGTGAGGCAGACATCAAGAACGAGTCTTCCTTCGTCGGTGATCTGGGTGCTGATTCGCTCGATACGGTTGAGTTGGTGATGGCGCTGGAAGAAGAATTCGGCTGCGAAATTCCCGACGAAGACGCAGAAAAAATCACCACCGTCCAGCAGGCGATTGACTACGTCAACGGCCATTCGAGCTGATCGTTCACCCCAGTCAAGAGGACTTGGTTTTGTCCAAACGTCGCGTCGTCGTCACCGGACTGGGGATCATCTCCCCGGTCGGCAATACCATACCGGAAGCCTGGGATAACCTGGTTGCCGGACGCACCGGGATCGCCCGCATCACCCGTTTTGATCCTTCACCGTTCGCTTCCCACATGGCAGGCGAGGTGAAGAATTTTGATGTTGCGCAATACCTCAACCCGAAAGACGCGCGCCGCATGGATGTCTTCATTCAGTTCGGCGTGGCCGCCGGCATCCAGGCGATCCGCGATTCGGGCATCGAGGTTACCGAAGCCAACGCCGAGCGTATCGGCATCAATATCGGTTCCGGGATCGGCGGTCTGCCGCTGATCGAGGAGACCCACACTTTGCTGACGGAGTCCGGCGCGAGGAAGATTTCCCCCTTCTTCATCCCGGGTTCCATCATCAACATGATTTCCGGCAACCTTTCCATCCTGTACGGGATAAAAGGCCCCAACCTGGCGGTTGTCACCGCCTGCACCACCGGCCTGCATGCGGTGGGCCTGTCCGCCCGCATGATCGAGCATGGTGATGCCGACGTGATGGTCGCCGGCGGCGCCGAGTGTGCGACTTCGCCGCTGGGCCTGGGTGGTTTCGCTGCAGCTCGCGCGCTGTCCACCCGCAACGACGACCCGGCTACCGCCAGCCGTCCGTGGGATAAGGATCGTGACGGCTTTGTGCTGGGCGAGGGCGCGGGCGTGCTGGTTCTGGAAGAGTATGAACACGCAAAAAAGCGTGGCGCAAAAATCTACGCCGAGGTGGTGGGATTTGGCATGAGCGGCGACGCCTACCATGTAACGTCGCCCAGCACCGACGGACCCAGGCGTTCGATGCTGAACGCGATGCGCGATGCCGGCATCAATGCCGACCAGATCAATTACATCAATGCGCACGGTACCTCGACGCCGATGGGCGACAAGAACGAAACCGACGCCATCAAGCTCGCCATGGGTGATGCGGCCTACCAGACGGTCGTCAATTCGACCAAGTCGATGACCGGCCACCTGCTGGGCGGCGCCGGTGGCGTGGAGTCGGTATTCACCGTGCTGGCAGTGCATCATCAGGTGTCGCCGCCGACCATCAATATCTTCTCGCAAGACCCGGAGTGCGATCTCGATTACTGCGCCAACACCGCGCGTGACTTGAAGATCGACTTTGCGCTCAAGAACAACTTCGGGTTTGGCGGCACCAACGGCTCGCTGGTCTTCAAACGCGCTTGACCTTCGCTGCGGATCGCCTGACCAAGCCTGAGATCCGGGAATGGCCACTGCAGTCCAAGCAGCTGCGGCCTGATCTGGTCCGGCTTCAGGCGTCCAATCCGCAGCGTTACCCCGGCCTGTTTCTCAGTGGCGGCGACACCGGCTGGGACGTGCTGTTTGCGTTTCCTCAGGACATCGTGCAGATCACCGCTGCCGACGGACTGCGCGGATTGCAGGCGCATCCGGCGATGCAGCTTCGCCCTCTCCGCTCTGCTCAATCCGACCATGGACTGCCGTTTACCGGCGGCTGGCTGTGTGCGTTTGCGTATGAACTGGGTGGGCTGTTCGAGCCCAGCGTGGGGCTCCTTGATGATGCCGATTTCCCCCTCGCCTGGCTGGCCCGCATTCCGGCTGCGATCCTGTTCGATCGTCATAACGGGCGTTGTGTCCTGGTGGCTGAATCCGGCCAGCACGCGCTGATCGACAGCATGGCGCGCGATCTGGCGCAGGCGCTGCCCCCCATCCCCGCCTTGCCGAAGCTCACCACCCTGCATGAGGACGATCCTGCCGCCTTTTTGACGGGCGTTGCGCGTATCCAGGACTACATCCGTGCAGGCGATGTGTTCCAGGTCAATCTGTCGCGGGGCTGGCAGGCCGAATTCGGTGCGCCGGTCACGCCTGCATCGCTGTTTGCGCGGCTGATGCGGAAGAATCCTGCGCCGTTTTCGGCGCTGCTGCAGATGGGTGGGTGGGCGATCGTGAGCTCGTCGCCTGAACGGCTGGTCCGTCTCGACCGCAGCGGCCGCCTGGAAACGCGGCCGATTGCCGGCACCCACCCCAGAAGCGAAGACGCAACGGAAGACGCTGCGCTGCGTGCGCGCCTGCAGGCGCATCCCAAGGAGCGCGCCGAACACGTCATGCTGGTCGACCTGGAACGCAATGATCTGGGACGGGTGTGCGAGCCCGGCAGCGTGAAGGTGGCGGCCCTGATGGAAATCACCAGCTATCGTCATGTGCACCACATCGAATCCACCGTCTGCGGGCAGTTGCGTGAGGGGATGAACGTGCTCGATGCCTTGCGCGCGGTGTTTCCGGGCGGCACCATCACCGGCTGTCCCAAGGTGCGCACCATGCAGATCATCCATGAACTGGAGCAGACGCCACGCCGCAGCTATACCGGCAGCGTCGGCTACATCAACCGCGACGGCAGCTTCGACTTCAACATCCTGATCCGCAGCTTCCTGTTGCGCGGACGCGAGGCGAGCTTCCGCGCCGGCGCCGGCATCGTGGCCGATTCGGTCGCCGCGCGCGAACTCGACGAAACCCGCGCCAAGGCCCGCGGCCTGCTGCGCGCGCTCGAACCCGAACCCGCATGATCCTCGTCAACGGCAATCCCGCAGAGACCGTGAATGCGCTGGATCGCGGCCTGGCCTACGGCGACGGGGTCTTCCGCACGCTGCGTACGCAGGCCGGCCAGCCGCTGTGGTGGCGCGATCATTACGCCAAGCTGGCTACCGATTGTGCCGCGCTATTGCTGGCCTGCCCTGACGAAGCCGGATTGCGCGACGAAGTTTGCCAAGTGGCCGAGGCCGGGGAGGGCGTCGTCAAGATCGTGCTCACGCGGGGCGCCGGTGCGCGCGGCTATGCGCCACCGCAAGATCAGGCCTGCACCCGCATTGTGCTGTCAGCCCCGCTGCCAGCCTATGCACAGGCCGATTCGCCTACCGACATCGCCGCGCGCTGGTGCACCCTGCGTCTGGCGCGGCAGCCGCGGCTGGCCGGGATCAAGCACCTCAACCGCCTGGAGAATGTGCTGGCGCGGGCGGAGTGGGACGATCCGGCGATTTTTGAGGGGCTGCTGTGCGATGACAGCGGCACGGTGATCGGCGGCGTGATGAGCAATCTCCTGATGGCGAAGGCGGGCGAGCTGTTCACCCCGGATCTGAGTCAGTGCGGCGTGGCCGGCGTGGCCAGAGCGCGCCTGCTGCGCGCCGTGGCGCGTCGCGGTATCCCCGTCCATATCGGCCGCCTGCTGCCAGACGCTATACTCGCT
>DASTEA010000192.1:0-2871 GCA_035710075.1 Thiobacillus sp. | reverse complement strand
TGTTGGTCGACATTGCCGCAGACTGGCTGCGGCCGATCGTGGTGACTTGCGGGTTCATTTAAGCTCCTCGTTATGAATTGTGTTACGACATGTAACTACATGTATCGGACAGACCACGCTTACCTTGAGCAGGTTCCCGGGTGCAATCTGGACTGGGGTGAGCATACCGTGATGCGGCTCCGCTTGCCACCTTCAACCTTGCGCGAACTGTGGTTTTTCGGCCGCGCACGCTCATTCGCCCGGTTTCTTGTCGCGCATCATCAGGTTCATCAATTCGCCCGGCATCGGGAAGACGATGGTGTTGGTCCTGTCGCCGGCGATGTTGGAGAGCGTCTGCAAATAGCGCAACTGCATGGCCTGGGGTCTGACGGCGAGAATTTCAGCGGCGGCCAGCAGTTTCTCCGAGGCTTGCAGTTCGCCCTCGGCATGGATGATCTTGGCGCGCCGCTCGCGTTCCGCTTCGGCCTGTTTGGCGATGGCGCGCACCATGGTCTCGTCGATGTCGACGTGCTTGATCTCGACGTTGGAGACCTTGATGCCCCAGGCGTCGGTCTGCGCGTCCAGCAATTGCTGGATGTCCTGGTTCAGGCGCTCGCGTTCGGCCAGCATGTCGTCGAGTTCGTGCTTGCCCAGCACCGCGCGCAGCGTGGTCTGCGCCAGCTGGCTGGTGGCATTGAGGTAGTCCTCCACCTGCAGGATGGACTTGGCCGGGTCGATGACGCGGAAATACACCACTGCGTTGACCTTGACCGAGACGTTGTCGCGCGAGATCACGTCCTGGCTCGGCACGTCGAACACCACGGTGCGCAGGTCGACCCGTACCATCTGCTGGATGCCGGGAATGATGATCACCAGCCCCGGTCCCTTCACCTTCCAGAAGCGCCCGAGCATGAACACCACGCCGCGCTCGTACTCGCGCAGGACGCGTATGCTCGCGGCCAGCAGCGCGGCGATGACAAAGACGATGGTGATACCGCCGAATTCAAACATGTTTATTCTCCTTGCAAGGGTTCAACGTCCAGAATCAGGTCGTTCCGGGCTCGCACCCGCACCCGGCTGCCACGCTTCAGCGGCACATTGCTGCGCACCCGCCACTGCTCGCTGTGGATGCGGGCCCAGCCTTCGTGTTCCATGTCCGCCAGGATTTCGCCGGTGGCGCCGATCATTTCCTCGGCGCCGGTCACCACCGGCCGCGCACGTGCCTTGATCGCCATGCCGACGACAAAGAAGCTGAACAGACCGCTGGCGACCGCTACCGGAACGATCAGCGCCCACGGAATGCCGTAGCCGGGGACGTCGGTGTCGATCAGCATCACCGAGCCGACGATGAAGGCGATGATGCCGCCCAGCCCGAGCGCGCCGAAGCTGGGCACAAACGCTTCCGAAATCATCAGGACAATGCCCAGCAGCATCAGCGCCAGCCCGGCATAGTTGATCGGCATGACCTGCAGCGCAAACAGCCCGAGTAGCAGGCAGATGCCGCCGACCACGCCGGGGAACAGCATGCCGGGATTGGAGAATTCGTAGATCAGCCCGTAGATGCCCAGCAGCATCAGAATGTAGGCGATTCCGGGGTCGCCGATCACCGCCAGCAGCCGGCTGCGCCAGTCGGGCATGACGCGCTCGATGGTGGCATTGGTGGTGTCCAGGGTGATGGTCTGGCCGTTCATCTTGACGACGCGGCCGTTGAGCTGGCGCAACAGGTCGTCAAGGTCGGTCGCCACCAGGTCGATCACCTTCAGTTCCAGCGCCTCGGACGCCGGCAGGCTGACGGCTTCGCGCACCGCCCGCTCGGCCCATTCGACATTGCGCCCGCGCAGCTCGGCCAGCCCGCGGATGTAGGCCGCGGCATCGTGCACCGCCTTGCGCGTCTTGGCGTCGCCCGGCGGTGTGGCGGCGGGCTTGGCGGCGTCCGGCTTGTCTGCAGCGGGCTTTTCCGGGGAGGCGGGCCGGTCCGGCGGCGGCGGCTGCTCGCCCGCGGGCGCCAGTTCGACCGGCGTTGCCGCCCCCAGATTGGTCGCCGGTGCCATCGCCGCGATGTGGCTGGCATAGAGGATGTAGGTGCCGGCACTGGCGGCGCGGGCGCCCTTGGGCGAGACATAGGTAGCGACCGGGACCTTGGAGGCGAGGATGGCCTTGATGATGTCGCGCATCGAGGTGTCGAGTCCGCCCGGCGTGTCCATCTCGATCACGATCAGGTGCGCCTGGTCCTCGATCGCGTTGTCGATGCCGCGCATCAGGTAATCGGTGCTGGCCGGACTGATCGCCCCCTGCACCGTCAATACCCGCACCATCGCCGCGCTGGCGGGCGCGGCCAGCCCCAGGATGAGGCAGGCGGGCAGGACAAGGCGTGACAGGAAGCGAAGCAGATCGACCATGGCTTTACTCTAGACCTAAAAAAAAGGTCTGCCCTGGGTCCGGTGGGGGCGAGGCTAAACCGGTTGTCAGCGAAAACGCGAAGGCAGGCGAAGACCCCCATCCGTCCGGGACGCCTTCGCCTGCCTTCGCAGGGCTTGCGCCGGCGCAATGCCGGCGCAGACGGGGTACTTAGTTCGCGACCACCGGCACGATCCACAATTCGACCCGACGGTTCAGCTGGCGACCGGCTTCGGTGCTGTTGTCGGCGCGCGGCTCGGACTCGCCCTTGCCGTAGGCCTCCAGGCGCACCGGGTTGACGTTCTGGCCAGCAAAATAATTCAACACCGACTGCGCGCGATTTTCCGACAGGGTCTGGTTGGCGGCGTCGGAGCCGACGCTGTCGGTGTGGCCGATCACGGTCACGGTGGTTTTCCCGTACTGGTTCAGCACGCGGGAAATCTTGTTGAGCGTCGTGGTGTAGCCGGGCTTGATGACGGCAGAGTTGGTGTCGAA
>DASTEA010000191.1:0-4212 GCA_035710075.1 Thiobacillus sp. | reverse complement strand
TGTGCGGCGACAGCAGATCGCCCGCACGTGCCGGGTTGAGGTCGGCGAACACCCCACGCAGATCGTTGATGGTCTTGAAGGCCAGGCTGTCGGAAAAGCCGACAAAGCTCTTGTCCATGAAACGCCCGGTCAAGGCACTGGCAGTCGCAATGGACTGCCGGCCCAGCGCATTGGCGGCATCGAGCTTGACCCGGAATTCCTCGCTGCCCAGGTCGGCGGCCAGCAGACCCTGGACGTAGCTTTCCACCTGCGCACTGAGCGCCTCGGCGCGCTCGGGTTTCACCGTCACCAGCTGGTTGGCCTCGTTTTTTGCCACAGGCGTCAGCACCTCGGGCGGCGTCAACACCATGGCCTGGTCTGCAACGGAAGTCGGCTTGTCCATGTTCATCCCTCAAGCTCCGGTTCGATCTCAGCCTGAACGGGCGCGGTCGCCGCAAACAGCGATTCGCCCACGCGCACCGACAGCCCTTCCTTGAGCCCCACCTCGCTGAGCAGCGAATCGATCAGGGGCTGCTGCGCGCGATAGGCCAGCGCGGCAGACACTGCCTGCTCGGCCAGATTGCCGCCAGTCGTTGCATGGGCGCCGGAGCCGCCGGAGCCGCCCCCACGGTTCAGTCCATCGACCTGAATGATCTTGATGCCATCGATGCGCTCGATGGGTTTGACCGAGGCGGCGATTATTTCCGGCAAGGCCCGGATCAGTTCGAGCTTGACGTGCATCGCGATCTGCGCGGGCGACAGCACGTTTACGGCGTCGTTGAGCTTGCGCTTGCCTTCGGCTTCCACTTCATAATTGGTCGCGTTCGCTTCGGCCAGGGTGCGGATTGCCTGTGCACGGTCTTCTGCCGCCTGGCGTTCGGCCCCGGCCGCCACGGTCAACTCGATCGCGTTGCGCTGGGCATCCTCATCCGCCTTCACCATCGCCACCTGTTTTTCACGCTCGGCACGCGCAACCTCCTCGGCGGTGACCACGCCTTGCGCTGCCTTGACCGCCTCGGCACGCGCCAGGTTGGCCTGAGCCTCGGCAACCGATTGCTGCTCGGATTTCTGGGCAATGGCGATCGCACGTTCCTGCTCGGCAATTTCGATCGAACGCTGCCGCTCGATCGCTGCCACCTGCAGTCCGCGTTCGGCTTCGATCTGCTTTTGCTTCACGCTGCGGTCGCGCTCGACTTCGGCTTCCTTGATCTGGCGTTCGGCCGTGATGCGCGCCTGTTCGGACTCCTGTTTCTTGACTGCATCGAAGCCTGCCACCTGCGCGCTCTGTTCCGCCTGCCGATTGGCCACGTCCTGCTGCTGCGAGAGCTCGGCGAAGGTCTGCTGCTGCGAGATGCGCAATTGCTCCTGCTTGGTGGTGAAGTTCTTCTCGGCGATCTCCACCGCCGTGTCCTGCTCGATGGCGTTGCGCTGCTTGGCCCGCAGCTGGGTTTCTTCGGTCAGCTTGGTGAGGCCTTCGGCATCGAACGCATTGTTGGGATCGAAGAATTGCATCGCCGTCTGGTCAATCCGCGTGAGCGAAACCGATTCCAGCTCGAGGCCGTTTTTCATCAGGTCTTCCTGCACCGTGTTCTGCACCGCCTGGATGAAATCCTGGCGCAGGTCGAGCAGCTCCTGCATGGTCATCGAAACCGCAGCGGCACGCAGTGCATCGACGAATTTGTCCTCGATCAGCTCCTTCAGTGCGGTCGGGTCCATCGTGCGCTGGCCCAGGGTCTGCGCCGCCTGGGCGATGCCCTCGATCATGGGGCGCACCCGTACAAAAAATGCAGCGACGGCATCCACCCGCATCCGGTCCTTGGTGAACAGGCTGTCCTTGCCGCTGCGCGCGACTTCCAGCTTCAGCGTGTTCATGTTGACCGGGATGACCTGGTGGAAGCCGGGCAACACGATCGCGCCGCCGTCCATGACCACTTTTTGTCCGCCGAGGCCGGTGCGAACGAAGGAAAGCTCCTTCGACGCACGCTGATAGAGGCGAACGATGATGATGCCAATGACCAGAATGGCCAGCAAGACAATCGCGCCCACGATGAGCGCGTCGTAAAGGTTTTCCAGCATGGTGTTGCTCCCTTGGTGTGATTATTCTGTAATTGGATTGGGGATGGCCTGATAGCGGCCTGAGCTCAGCTCCCGCAGCAGCAGCACGCGCTCCCCGGCGCGCAGAGTGAGCGTTTTTGCATCGGGCTCCACCATCACGTAATGCGTCTGCCCATATTCATCCTGAAAGCGGGCTTCAGCGGCTTTCCCGGGGCGGGCCTCGCCTGAAGTCAGGGTCACCGTACGACCGATAAAACTGAAAGCAGCGATTGCCGCCGATTCGTCGCGCGGAACGATGCGCGCCAGGGCGGACCCGACGACGCGCGTCGCTGGCAAGGTGCCGACAAGTGCCAGCGGCAAAGCGGCGAGCGCAGGCAGGGCTTGCCCAAGAATGGCCGACGACACGCCTTGCAGTGCAAACCCCAGCAATGAAAACGTGGTCAGGAAGAGCACCAGGATCACCAGGAGCGGCAGCCGTCCCACATGCAGCCAGGCCAGGCCGCCCCCTTCAGGCGCATCGCCAATCACCCCGTCCATCAAGGACGACAGCGAGCCGCCCACCAGCAGCGCGACGAGTTCAATCACGCCGACGCCGAGCACCACCACCAGCGCGGCAGAAAACGGCCAGCTACCCTCGCTCAGCAAAAAATCCATTTGTCCCCCCTGCTTCCGGCATCCAGCATGGATGCCCATTTTTTTGTGGTGTTCTACGACACATTCAGCCGCACTTTACCACTCCATTTCGGGTGCTGGGGGCACAAACTTAAGCAGCGGAAACCCCCCACGCTTCGCGTCCAAGCGTGAGCGGCAGGCGTCAGTGCAGCTTGATGCGCGCCCGGGTCGGCGTGCTGATGAAGTGGGCGTAGGTGGTGAGCGCGGTCTTGAACCAGCCGTGCAGCGCAATCTCGTGCATCTTGTGCAGCAACCAGTAAACGAAGCCTGCAATCACGCCCTCGATCATGATGCTGCCGCCGCTGAGGCCGCCCATCAGGTTGCCGACGGTGGAAAAGCGGCCGAGTGCGACCAGCGAGCCGTAATCGCGGTAGACATACTCGGGCAAGGGCTTGCCGCGCAAGCGGCGGCAAACCGACTTCGCCAGCATCGAGGCCTGCTGGTGCGCGGCCTGCGCGCGCGGCGGAACGAAGCCCTTGGCGCCCGGCAGCGCGCAGGCGGCGCAATCGCCGAAGGCGAAGATGTTGTCGTCGCGCGTGGTCTGCAGCGTGGGGCGCACCACCAGCTGGTTGATGCGGTTGGTTTCCAGGCCGTCGATGTCTTTCACGAAATCAGGCGCCTTGATGCCGGCCGACCACACCATCATGCTGGCGGGGACGAACTTGCCGTCGGCGGTCAGCATGCCGTCGGCGCGCACTTCGACCACGCGCTCGTTAGTGTGCATCTCCACCCCCAGTTCGGCCAGGCGTTCGGCGGCGGCGGCCGACAGGCGCGGTGGCAGCCCCGGCAAAATGCGGTCGGAGGCTTCGACGATGAGCAGCTTGAGGCTCTTGTCGGGGTCGATGTGATCCATGCCGTAGGCCGACAGTTCGCGCGTGGTGTCGTGCAGTTCGGCGGCGAGCTCGACGCCAGTGGCGCCGGCGCCGACGATGCCGATGGTGAGCTGGCCGGGCGCAACGGTGGCCGTCTGGGTATTCGCGCGCAGGCAGGCGTTGATGTGGCGGCGATGGAATTCGCGCGCCTGCTCGGGGGTGTCGAGCATGATGCAGTGTTCCTTCACGCCGGGTACGCCGAAGTCGTTGCCGACCGAGCCGACCGCGATGATCAGCGTGTCGTAGCGAAATCTGCGGCGCGGAATGATCTCGACGCCGTCGTCGTCCAGCGTCGGGGCGACGCTGATTTCCTGGCGCGTGCGGTCGAGGCCGTCCATGCGGCCGAGGCGAAACGTGTAATGGTGCCAATGCCCCTGCGCCAGATATTCCAGCCGCTCGGCATACGAATCGAGGCTGCCGGCCGCGACTTCGTACAGCAACGGCTTCCACAGGTGCGAGGGCGAGGCGTCGATCAGCGTAATGTGCGCGCGCTTCTTTTTGCCGAGCTTGTCGCCCAGCCGGGTGGCCAGTTCGAGCCCGCCCGCGCCGCCGCCCACGATGACGATTTCATGCGCCCGCTGTTCCGCTGTCACGGCCTTCCCCTCATGAATTAATCGCGCATGATAACCGGAAC
>DASTEA010000190.1:0-5102 GCA_035710075.1 Thiobacillus sp. | reverse complement strand
GAATGCCGCCCGAGAGGAACTCCGTCGCCTCCCGCACCAGCTCGGCGTACTCCTCCTTCGAGACGCGCTCGACGCAGGGGGCGGAGCAGCGCTTGATCTGGTGCAGCAGGCAGGGGCGCGAGCGGTTGGCGAACACCGTATCCTCGCAGGTGCGCAGCTGGAACACCTTCTGCAACAGCTGGATGCTCTCGCGCACCGCGTAGGCGTTAGGGTAGGGACCGAACGTCTGGTCGTGCTTTTTCGGCGTGCCGCGGAAGTAGGCCAGCCGCGGAAAACGGTGCCCCGTCAAGAGCAGGTAGGGGTATGACTTGTCGTCGCGGAACAGGATGTTGAAGCGCGGCTTCAACCCCTTGATCAGGTTGTTTTCCAGCAGCAGTGCTTCCGCCTCGGTACGCGTCACCGTGGTGTCGATGTGGTCGACGCTCTTCAGCATCAGCCGGATGCGCGGGCTCTGGTCGGTCTTCTGAAAATAGCTGGTGACCCGCTTCCTCAGGTCTTTCGCCTTGCCGACGTACAGCACCGCGCCGGCCGGGTCGATCATGCGATAGACGCCGGGCAGGGTGGGCAGCGAGGCGAGGAATTCCTTGTCGACGCTCAAGGTGGGTTATTCATCCTCGTCGAGCAGCTTGCCCGCAATGGCCCAGTTCTCATCCGGCAGTTCCTCGAACGCGATATAGGTGTACGACGCCGGCTTGCCCGCGTGGCGCTCCAGCGTGGCGGTGATTTCCTCGGCGACTTTGCGCTTCTGCTCGCGGGTGAGTGTGCCTGCGAGCTTGATGGTGACGACGGGCATGGTCAGTCCTTCGCTTGAATCTTGGTGAACACCGCAGCGAACATCTCGGGGGTGAGGCGGCGCGTCTGGGTATTGTAGCGGGAGCAGTGATAGCTGCTGACCAGGCGCCGGCCGTCGGGCAGGCGATAGTCGCTGGCGTGGCCGAAAGGATAGTCCTTGAGCTTCAGCCCGCGCGCGCGCAGCACCGCCTGATGCGCGATCTGCCCCAGCGCCAGGATGCTGGCGTGTTCGGGCAGCGCATCCAGTTCGGCCGCCAGATAACGGTTGCACTCGCGGATTTCGCCCGGTTCCGGCTTGTTGGCCGGTGGCAGGCATTTCACTGCGTTGGTGATGCGGCAGCCGATCAGTTGCAGGCCGTCGTCCACCGACAGCGATTGCGGTGCGCTGGCGTAACCGAAGCGGTGCAGGGTTTCATACAGCAGCACGCCGGCGTAGTCGCCGGTGAAGGGGCGCCCGCTGCGGTTGGCGCCGTGCATGCCGGGGGCGAGGCCGACAATCAGCAGACCGGGAGAGGGCTCGCCGAAGGCGGGCACCGGGCGCGCATGGTAATCGGGATGGCGGCAGCGCACCTCGTCCAGGAAGGCGGCAAGGCGCGGGCAGGCGCGGCAGTCAGGGTCAAATTTCATTCCAACACGCTTCAAACATCCCGGGTGTGCCCATTGTAGGGCTTGCGGATTCAGGAGTGGAAGGGCGGCGTGGGCTTGTCGCCGCGCACCAGCGGCTCGGCCGCCAGCGCTTCGGGCTGCAGGGTGACATGGCGGATGCGGTGCCGCGTGTCCATGGCCTGACTCGCAGCGGCGAGGATGCCCGGCCAGTCGGCCAGATTGCGGATTTCCAGATGGGCCGACAGCGCGATGGTGCCGGACGACAGCGTCCACACGTGCAGGTCGTGCACGCGCAGCACACCGTCAAGCTGGGCCAGATCCTGGCCAATGGCGTCGAGCCGGTGTGTGAGCGGCACGCCCTCCATCAGCACGTGCACGACCTCGCGCAGCAGGCGTAGCGCCGACACCAGGATCAGCGCCGCCACCAGCAGCGACAACAGCGGGTCGATCGGCGTCCAGCCGGTGATGACGATGACGATGCCTGCGCTGATCGCCGCCACCGAGCCGAGCGCGTCGCCGAGCACGTGGAGCAAGGCGGCGCGGGTGTTGAGCGTCTGCTCGCCGCGATGCAGGATCCAGGCGACGACCAGATTGATGACGAGGCCAATGACCGCCACAGCAACGACGGTACTGCCGGCAATTTCGCGCGGCGTCCCGATGCGCTCGAGGGCTTCGCGGACGATGAAGCCGATCAACACCAGCATCAAGAGGCTGTTGAACAGCGCCGCCAGCACTTCGGCGCGCACCAGGCCGTAGGAATGCCGCATGCTCGGCGGACGCCGCGCCAGCCAGGCGGCAGCCGCCGCCAGCCCGAGTGCGGACGAATCGGTGAGCATGTGGGCGGCGTCGGACAGCAGCGCGAGCGAGCCCGACCACCAGCCGGCCGCAGCCTCGACGCCGGCGAAGGCCAGCGTCAGCAGCAGGGCGACGAGCAGGCCGCCGTTGTGCCCTTCGTGGTGGTGCCCGTCCGCAGCGTGTGCGTGGTCGTGCTTATGCGCGGCCACAGTAGTCGGTCGGGTCGGCCAGGTTGAGGTTGGCGGAATCCTGGCCCAGCCCGGCGAGGTGGTGCAGCGCGTTGGCGTAGCGCGCCGACTCGCGCAGCTGGACCAGCGTCGGCGGGTGCGGGTGGCCGTGCATGCGTCCCAGCCGCGCGCGGGCGGGGGCGGGCCAGTCGACCTTCAAATTCGCCAGCACCTCGTCGGCCAGGTCGGGCCGGTTGCACACCAGCGCCATGTCGCAGCCGGCGTCGAGCGCGGCGGCCACCCGTTCGACCACGCCGCCCGCCACGGCGGCGGCTTCCATGCACAGGTCGTCGCTGAAGATTGCGCCGTCGAAGCCGAGTTGATGGCGCAGCAGCTTCTGCAGCCACACTTTTGAAAATCCGGCCGGCCGGTCGTCGACCTTCGGATAGATCACGTGCGCCGGCATCACCGCGGCGAGGCCCGCCTCGATCATCAGCCGGAACGGCACCAGATCGGTAATCGCCATGTCGGCCAGGGTGCGTTCATCCACCGGGATGGCGACATGCGAATCCGCCTTGACGAAGCCGTGGCCGGGAAAGTGCTTGCCGCAGGCGGCCATGCCGGCATCTTTCATGCCCAGCATCACGGCCTGTCCCAGCTGGAACACGGCGTGCGGATCGGCGTGGAAGGCGCGGTCGCCGATGACCGAAGACGCGCCGTAATCCAGATCGAGCACCGGCGCAAAGCTGAAGTCGACGCCGTGCGCGCGCAGCTCGCTCGCCAGCACAAAGCCGGTTTCGCGCGCCAGTTCGCGGGCGCGCTGCGGGTGTTCGTTCCAGATTTCGCCGAAGCTACGCATCGGCGGCAGGCGGGTGAAACCTTCGCGAAAGCGCTGCACCCGGCCGCCCTCTTGATCGGCGCCGATCAGCAAGGGTGCGGGCTTGAGCGCATGGATCTCGGCGGTCAGCGCGGCCAGTTGCGCCGGATCGCGGAAGTTGCGGGAAAACAGGATCACGCCGCCGACGAGCGGATGGCTCAGGCGACGGCGGTCGTCGTCGGTCAGTTCGGTTCCCGCCACGTCGAGCATCAAGGGGCCAAGGGTCATATTGCCTCCAGAATCACATAAGCCAGGACGAGATCGCCTTCGTCAGATAAGGACACATGATGCGCGTTCACCCCGCGTGCTGCCAGCCACACGTTGAGTTCGGGCGCGCATTGCAGGAAGGGCTTGCCCTGCGCGTCGCGCAGCACGGCGATATTGCGCAGCGTCACCGGCGCGCGCAACCCGGTTCCTGCCGCCTTGGCAAACGCCTCCTTGGCGGCAAAACATTTGGCCAGAAAGCGCGCCGGGTCGCGGCTGGCGTAGTAGCCCGCGTGCTCGGCGGGAGCGAGGATACGGTCGGCATAATGCTCGCCAAAGCGCGCCAGGCCGCTGCGAATGCGCTCGGCGTTGAGCAGGTCGGTGCCGATGCCGTAGATCACAGTGAAACCTTGACCGGCAAGCCTGCCACGCGGATTTTTTCGGCGAAGGCTTCGAGCCATTCGCCGGGCAGCGCGGACAGACGGCTCGCTTGCGGCTGCATCGACGGCCGCGCCAGGCCATACAGCAGCACGCCCCGTACCGGAATCCGCAGCTGCCGGATATGCTCGACAGCAGCCAGATAGGCCGCCTGTTCCGCGTCCGAAGGCGGCGCGCCGTCAAGCGCGAACACGCAAGTTTGCAGCCAGGTCGGGCACAACCGCGCGGCCACGGCCAGGCGCTCGAGCTGCTTGTGGGGTGAGATCCGCGTCTGGTTGATGCTGCGCATGCCGCTTGAGGTCGCGCTGTCGAACTTGAACCAGACTTCGCCATTCAAGGCCGCCATTTTTTCGAGCCCATCCTGCACGCGCGGGCGGTCGGCGAGGCTGCCGTTGGTGATCAGCACCAGCTTGATCTTGCCGACCAGGTCAAAGTCGGTCATCACCCGGCCGATCAGATCGATGACTTGCGGAAAAGCCTTGGCGCTGGTGGGCTCGCCGTTGCCCGACAGCGCAATGTCGTTCAGCCGCCGTGCCCCGTCGGGCACGCGCGTTTGCATGAAGTCGCCGTGGAGGATGTCGGCGAGCATCGCGCGCAGCTCGGCTTCCAGTTGCGCCAGATCGATCTCCGGCGCCGTGCCGCGCGTCAGGTTGGGCACCTGGCAATACATGCACGCCCAGTTGCAGGCGTTGTTCGGATTGAGATTGATGCCCACCGAGACGCCACCTGCACGACGCGAGACGACGGGATAGACATAGGTCATCCCCGCGCTGTCGCGGTCATGGTTGACGGGGGTGAGGGGGGTGGGCTGCGCCATCCGCGGATTTTCTCATATGGCGGCACAACAAAAAACGCCCGCTGGGCGTCTTGATCATTACTGGCGGAAGCGGTGAGATTCGAACTCACGAACGGTTGCCCGTTGCCGGTTTTCAAGACCGGTGCAATCGACCACTCTGCCACGCTTCCATACATCTCTACGGCGCGCATTGTAGCGGGTTCGCCCTGGTGAGGGGGCAACCCGTGCGCCGGGAAGGATTGACGTGACTTCAACAATGGGTGTCGGGTTTTCGTTAGTCCGCTGGGACACCGCTGCAAGGGGATATTGCCAACCTGAACAAAACCAATGCGTTGAATAAATGCGCTACCGCAATGGATTTGGCATAAATGGTGCTGGTCAGCAGATATCTGCAACAAGCTGACACCGGACATGACCGAGTTTTTTG
>DASTEA010000189.1:0-2041 GCA_035710075.1 Thiobacillus sp. | reverse complement strand
GCCGGCACGCGCGAACGCGCATGGACGATGTCGACCTTTTGCTCCAGCAGAAACTTGCGCAGCTTGCCGACAAGCAGCAGCGTTTTGAACGACTTTTCTCCGATCGGCCAGGTGAAATGCTCGGCGCCCGATGCAACGAGCGGCGCGACCTGCCGCCCGCCTGCCGACATCACCAGCGCGCGGTGGCCATGCTCGACCAGGGCTTGCGCCACTTCGAGCGTGCCGCGTTCCACCCCGCCGGACTCCAGCGCGGGTAGAAGCTGCAGGACAGTCATTTTATTTTCTTCAGCCATTCGTTACATCTTTTTATTTTGGAATTATCGATTCGGATCAAAACACCGCCGTAGGAGTGGCGCCCTCGCCACGAATGTCCCCATCGTGCGGCCGCCCGCATTCGGCCCGGGGGCGGGCCTCCTACAACGTTCCGCTTGTGTGTACCGCGAATGGCGCTGGCATTCGCGGCGAGGGCGCCATTCTACGAACACGAACGCTCAAATGGGCCATCCGGGTTTGTCTTCAGCCATTCAAGTATCCATTCGGCACAACGGTCGGCCTCGGCCAACGGGTGCAGGTTGGGGTGCAGGGTGCCGTGGGCACACCAGTTCGCAAAGCGGGTGATGCGCTGCGCGTCGGCAAGATGGGCGATTGCCTGGCCGACGCGGCTTTTTGGGTTGACCGGCAGGTCGAACACGCCCACGTCGGCGCCGGCGGTCAATGCCTCGAACACCATCGAGGCGCTGTCGGGCGTCACCCACACTGTGCCGCACCGCGCGAATTGGGCGGGCAGCCAGTCGGGCGAGGTGGCGGTGTGGGGGACGATCGTCAGGTTGGAATGCTGCGGCAGCAGCGCCAGAAAATCCGCCGGGGTGCGGCGCGAGGTGGTCAGCGTCCACTGCGTATCGGGTGCGCGCGCGAGGATGCTCTTGATCTGCACCTGGATGGCGTCGCTGTCCCATTCGAAATGCTTTGATGTGCCGCCGACCAGGATCAGGCCGCGATGGGCATCACGGGCGGTGGCTGGACGGACGCGGTTCAGCGCCCCCTCGGTCACCAGCGTGTGCGCATCCGCCGCAACGCCATCGTGCTGGGGAAGAATGCACAGATCGAAGCAACGGCGCGGCAGGCTCGGCTTCATCAGCACCACGGCGCGTCCGCCGCGCGCACGCCGTGCGGCCAGCAGCGTCAAATGCGCGGCATGCCCGGCGCCGATGAGCAGATCGGGTTGGGTGAGCGTGTTGTCGGGAAAGCGTTTCAGCAGCAGCGCCAGCCAGGCCCGCCAGGCCGGCAGGGCAGGGAGGGTGACCATCTGGGTGGGGGCTGCGCGCGCCAAGGCTTCGGCCAGCCCCAGCGACTGGTTGACATGGCCCGGCTTGCCGTCACTGACGATCCAGACGATCAGCGGCTGACGGTTGCCGGCCGTGTCAGACAACGAGCAGTCCCGTGTCCTCGTACAGATCGTCCAGCGCCAGCGTCAGTCGCGTACCGTCGCACGCCACGTCGATCTGGTCGTCGGCGGACAGTTCCTGCTCGAACCAGGCGTCACGCTCGTCGCGAAAGAAAACCTTGGCCCACAGTCGTTCCGAATCCACCAGCAGGTAATAGCGCAAGCTGGCCAGCCCGCGATAGGCAGCCCATTTTTCGCGCACGTCCACACTGGCGGTGGCAGGAGAAAGCACCTCGGCAATGAAGCAGGGCGATTGCTTGTAGATCGGGTGATCGTCAGCCGCGTCGCACACCAGCATGGCGTCTGGATAGTAATAGGTCGTGCCGCCCGCCAGGCGCAGCTTCATGTCCGCCATGAAGGCACGGCAGGGTTTGCCACGCGTGGCGCTGCGCAAGTGGAAGGCAATGTTGAGCGCGATGCGGTTGTGCCGCTCGCTTGCGCCGGCCATGGCGTAAATCTCCCCGCCCACAAACTCGTGTTTGGAGGTCGCGGTTTCTTCCCCGCGCAGGTACTCGGTTTCATCGACGGGCGAATGGAGATGGGCTTGGGACATGGTGGGGCGCAGGTGGCGATCGGTTGGGGACGATTATGACCCGT
>DASTEA010000188.1:0-4443 GCA_035710075.1 Thiobacillus sp. | reverse complement strand
CCGACGAACTCAGGACCCATCGCACGCGCCTGCTGCAGGCCAACTTCGTCGCATTGCTGGCGGTGGCTGCGGCCGTGCCGGTGCCGCTGCTGCTGCCGCTGATGGTCGATGAAGTGCTGCTGCTGCATCCGGGCAAAATGGTCGCGGTCATTGGCGCGTGGTTTCCGACAGCGTGGCACGGGCCCGTGCTGTTCATCGGGGCGGCATTGCTGCTGACGGTGGGTCTGCGGCTCATCGCGATCCTGCTCAACGTCTGGCAGGGACGCAGCTTTTCGCTGCTGGCGAAGGACGTGGTCTATCGCATCCGGGTGCGCATGCTGAACCGCCTGTCGCGCATCGCGCTGTCGCAGTTCGAGACGGTGGGCGCAGGGCGGGTGACGTCGCATTTCGTGACCGACCTCAATGCCATCGACAGCTTCCTCGGCGCCTCGGTTTCGGGCCTGGTGGTGTCGGTGTTGACCTTGGTCGGCGTCGCCGCCGTGCTGTTCTGGATGCACTGGCAGCTGGCGCTGTTCATCCTGCTGCTGAACCCCATCGTGATCCTGTTTTCGACCAAGCTCGGCAAGCGGGTGAAGGACCTGAAGAAGTTCGAGAACCGCGCCTTCGAGGTGTTTCAGGACGCCCTCGCCGAAACGCTGGATGCCTTGACCCAGATCCGCGCGATGAATCGCGAGAAGCATTACCTGGCGCGGGTGAGCGAGAAGGCCGCCGACATCCGCCAGCATGCGGCGGCGTTCGCCTGGAAATCGGACGCGATGAGCCGGTTTTCCTTCTTCGTTTTTCTCGCCGGTTTCGACGCCTTCCGCGCCGGCGCGATGCTGATGGTGGTGTTTTCCGATCTCTCCATAGGCCAGATGCTGGCAGTGTTTGGCTACCTGTGGTTCATGATGACGCCGGTGCAGGAGCTGGTGAACATGCAGTATGCCTGGTACGCCGCCAACGCCGCGCTGGGGCGCATCAATGCGCTGCTCGGCCTGCACAGCGAACCGCAGCATCCGGCGCTGCGCGACCCCTTTGCCGGCCAGCCCACGGTCGGCATTGCGCTGGAGCACGTGAGCTTTGCCTACGACGAGGGCGAGACGGTGCTCGACGACGTGAGCCTTGCGGTGGCGGCGGGCGAAAAGGTGGCGCTGGTGGGCGCCTCCGGCGGCGGCAAGTCGACGCTGGTGCAAGCCTTGCTGGGACTGTATCCGGTTAAATCCGGGCTGATTTTCTATGGCGACGCACCGGTGACCGAGATTGGCTGGGAAGCGGTGCGCGAGCACGTCGGCGCAGTGTTGCAGCATCCGGTGCTGTTCAACGACAGCGTGCGCGCCAACCTGACGCTGGGACGCGAGGTCGACGACGCCATGCTGTGGCAGGCGCTGGAAATTGCCCAACTGAAGGACATCATCGCCGCGCTGCCGCAGGGGCTGGATACGACGGTGGGACGGCAGGGCGTGCGGCTCTCCGGCGGGCAGCGGCAGCGCTTGGCGATCGCGCGCATGATCGTCGCCGACCCCAAAATCGTCATCCTCGACGAGGCCACCTCGGCGCTCGACACCGACACCGAACGGCGCCTGCATCAGGCGCTAAGCGGGTTTCTGGCCGGGCGCACCACGCTCATCATCGCCCACCGCCTGTCGGCTGTGAAACAGGCCGACCGCATTCTGGTGTTCGAGAACGGCCGGGTGGTGGAAGCGGGCGGGCACGATGAACTGATCGGCCGCGGCGGCCTGTATCACAAGCTGTATCACCATGCCTGAGATCATTTCAAAACCAAGCCTGGCTATTACAGCGTTTTCTGATATACTCCGCCGAGTTGTGCATACAGCAGTGGGCAGGTCAGGCTTATGCCGCCGTGCCTCGGGACTGTTCTCACAGCCCCATCGTCTTCGACCTCTTTTGTGCTCCGGTTAGTTCTGACAACCGGCAGTGACAAGTCTTGTGGTTGGCGCCGATGTGATCGACGCGACCCGTTGGGCGTTTTCAAACGCCGCTTATATTCCGGTTCGTATTTTATGACCTGTTCGGCATTGAGCCGGGCGTAGGTCTCTATTGCGCGTTTGAGCGCACTAAAAAGGTATTGTCATGAGCTTTTCCGAACTTGGGCTTGATCCCCTCCTCCTTAAATCCGTGTTGGCTTCGGGCTACGAAAACGCCACGCCGGTGCAGCAGCAGGCGATTCCCGCCGCGCTGACCGGCCGCGATTTGCTGGTGTCCTCGCACACCGGCAGCGGCAAGACGGCGGCATTCATGCTGCCGTCGATCCAGCGCATGCTGGTCGAGCCAACAATCAAAGGCATGGGCCCGCGCGTGCTGGTGCTGACCCCGACGCGCGAGCTCGCGCAGCAGGTCGAAAAAGCAGCCATCACCTATGGCAATGAGATGCGCCGCTTCCGCACCGCCTGCCTGGTCGGCGGCGCGCCGTATGGCCTGCAACTGAAGCGCCTGTCGCAGCCGGTGGACGTGGTGGTGGCGACCCCGGGTCGCCTGATCGACCATCTGGAGCGCGGCAAGATTGACTTCTCGCGCCTGGAAGTGCTGGTCCTGGATGAAGCCGACCGCATGCTCGACATGGGTTTTGTCGACGACATCAAGGCCATCGCTGCGCGCTGCCCGGCCGAGCGCCAGACGCTGCTGTTCTCGGCCACGCTTGACGGCGTGGTGGGCAACCTGGCGCGCGAGCTCACCCGCAACGCGCAACGCATCGAGATCGAAGCGGTGCCCCATCAGGAATCCAAGATCGAGCAGCGGCTGCTGTTTGCTGACAACATGGATCACAAGAACCGTCTGCTCGATGCGCTGTTGCGCGGCGTTGAGATGACGCAGGCCATCGTGTTTGCCTCGACCAAGCGCAGCACCGAGGAAATTTCCGGCCTGCTGGCCGACAGCGGTTTTGCCTCCGACGCGTTGCATGGCGACATGCAGCAGGGCCAGCGCAACCGTGCGCTGCAGCGCCTGCGCGAAGGCCGTACCCGCGTGCTGGTGGCCACCGACGTCGCCGCGCGCGGCCTTGACGTGGCCGGCATCAGCCATGTCATCAACTTCGATCTGCCGCGGCAAGCCGAGGATTATGTCCACCGCATCGGCCGTACCGGCCGCGCCGGTCGTACCGGCATCGCAGTGAGCTTCGCCGGCATGCGCGAGGTCGGCCTGGTGCGCAATATCGAGCGCTACACCGGCAACCGTATCGAGGTCCACACCATGCCCGGGCTGGAACCCACCCAGAAGCCGACTGCCGGTCGTCCCGCGGCGGCAGGGCGTCCGCGTAGCAACGCGGGCCCGCGCGGCGGCTTCGGTGACAAGCGCAGCGAACCGCGCAGCTACGGAGACCGCCCGCCGCGCGGCGACAGCCGTGATAACCGTGACCGGGGTTACCGTACCGATGCGCGCCCCGGCGGCGACCGTCCGGCCCGCAACGATGCGCCGCGCAGCGAAGCGCCGCGCGGAAACCGTGCTGACAGCGCCCCGCGTGGTCCGTTTGGAGGCGCCCCTCGCGCCGCTTATGGTGACCGCCCGCCGCGCAACGAGGCTTATCGGGGTGCCGATGCCCAAGCCACGCCCAAAGCCGAAGTCAACGGCAACAGTGTCGAATACTGGGAAAAGCGCGAGCGCGAAGCCAAAGCAAAAGCTGCCGCACCCCGCAGCTACGGTGATCGCGGCAACAGTGCGCGTCCCGGCCAGCCGCGCGGCCCCAGCAATGACAACAACCGGGGCGGTGGCAATCGCGTCGGTGTACGGGGTCGCTTCAAGGACTGATCGCGGGCTCGATTACTGGCTATAGAAAGGGGGGTTCACACGAACCCCCCTTTTTTTCGCCCGCGCTTCTTGCCCGGCACCCATCGCCTCACCATCCGCCAGTTCGCCCGAAAAGCCGATCGTCGAGGCGCTGTTGCGGGGGTGCCGCCAACAACAGGCGCGGCAACAAGGTGGCGGCGGCCAGTGCCGAGCGGTTAACGGGGCAGACTTGCTCCTGCACGCATCAGGTCACGGTCGGAAGCAAGGCGTTGCATTTCGCTTGCTGCGAGCACTGCACTGAGCTGATTATTCGGAGATCACTCAAAACTTAGTGAAGGTGCTTCACCCTATGGAAAAGTTCACGAGGGGGCAATCGCAGATTAATCCTGCCTGGCGCTGGATAAGCGAACGCGGACTGCAGGTGATGACGGGCGACACTACGCTGTCGCGGTACAAAGCGCTGACTTCGCTGAATTTGCCGGAGATTGAGGACATTATCCCTGCGGATGGCAGCCTGTTTCTTGTTTTCCGGCGCGGCGAAGCGCTCTCGGCGGATTTACGGGCGGCACTCGCGGCGCCGCTGGCGGACACGCGGGGGATAGCCGGAGCACTGCATGAAATTGCGGTCGATTATGGCGGGGCTGCAGGGCCGGACTTGCCGACGCTGGCAGAACAAGCGGGTATGGACGTGGCGACCTATATCAATAGCCATGCAGGCGTTGA
>DASTEA010000187.1:0-11383 GCA_035710075.1 Thiobacillus sp. | reverse complement strand
GCGCTCGAATTCGACGCTGCGCGCGGCATCGGACGCGGCGTCGGCATAGGCGCCGGTGTGGATTTCGACCACCGGCGCGCCGGCAGCGTGCGCCGCATCGAGCTGTGCAAAATCGGCATCGATGAACAATGAAACGCGGATCCTCGCCTCCGCCAGCCGCATACAGGCCGCCTCTATTTTGGGCAGTTGGGCGGCCACGTCGAGCCCGCCCTCGGTGGTCAGTTCCTCGCGCTTTTCAGGCACCAGGCAGACGTCCTGCGGCCTTGTGGCGCAGGCGATCGCGAGCATTTCATCGGTCACCGCCATTTCCAGGTTCATCCTGGTCTTCAGGACCTGGCGCAGGATCGCCACGTCGGCGTCCTGGATATGGCGACGGTCTTCCCGGAGGTGCAGGGTGATCGAATCGGCACCGGCTGTTTCCGCCGCAAGCGCGGCCTCAACCGGGCTGGGATAGCGGGTCTTGCGCGCCTGCCGCAGGGTGGCGATATGGTCGATGTTGACGCCGAGATAGATGCTCATGGGTTCAGCCGAGTGGATTCAGTTCTGTGAGTTCGCGTAGCAGCTGGCGAGTATAAAGCGGCTTCGCGCCCAGGGTGTGGTTGATCAGGGTGCGCATCAAGGCCTTGGCTTCAACCAGCGTCGCCGGCCGTTCGAAGCGGCCCGCTGCCAGGTCGATCAGCGTCTGGCCCGAAACCGGGCAGCCCGGCTGCCCGCTCGCACGCAGCGCGCCGCGTTCGGGCTGGAACACATAGCGCGCGGCGGGATCGATCGGCGTGCCGTCGCCGGCATCAACGTCGAAGGTGGCGCCGTAGCCGATCTCGGACAGCAGGTCTTTTTCGAAGCGGCGCAGGATGCGTTCAAAATCGATGGCGCGATCACCACCCGGAATCGCGCCCGCCAGCTGGTCGAGGGTGTCGGCATAGCGGTCGTACAGCAACTCGTGCGCATCGCCGCGCGCCAGCAGGCGCAGCAGCAGTTCGTTCAGATAAAACCCGCACATCAGCGCGCGCCCCTGCGGTGCGACCAGGCCGCCCTGCCACTCGGCAGCGTGCAGGGTTTTCAGTTCGGATTTGCCGAACCACGACAGCAGCAGCGGGGTGAACGGCTGCATCAGCCCGCGCAGGGCCGAAGTCGGCCGGCGCGCGCCGCGTGCGATCAGCGCCACGCGCCCGTGGCTACGGGTGAACACCTCCGCCACCACACTGGTTTCCTTGAAGGGATAGGTGTGGAGGATGAAGCCGGGTTCGTTGTTGATGCGGGCGTCGGAAGACATGAAATGCAGAAGAACGTTTATCCGCTTCGCGGATCAGGACGCTCAATCCAGGCCAAGCGACCTCAACATGCGCACGTCGTCGGCCCAGCCGCCCTTGACCTTGACCCAGACCTCAAGATAGACCTTGCTGTCGAACGCGCGCTCCATGTCGAGACGCGCCTGGGTGGAAATGGCCTTGAGCTTTTCGCCCCCCTTGCCGATGATGATGGGCTTGTGAGTGTCGCGGTCGACCAGGATGGTGGCGAAGATGCGGCGCAGGTTGCCCTCTTCCTCGAACTTGTCGATGGCCACCGCCACCCCGTAGGGAATTTCCTCGCCGCACAGACGGAAGACTTTTTCGCGAATGAGTTCGGCCGCCAGCTGGCGTTCGGTCTGGTCGGTGACGTCGTCCGCGTCGTACAGCGGCGCGTTTTCCGGCAGGTGGGTTTGCAGGGTTTTCAGCAGCTCGTCGAGGTTGCTGCCCTGCTTGGCCGATACCGGGACGATCTCGGTAAACGCATGCGCGGCAGTGACTTCCTGCAGATAGGCCATCAGCTCGGCGCGATCCTTGAGCTGGTCGATCTTGTTCACCACCAGGATCAGCGGGCGATCCTTGGGCAGCAACTCCATCACCTGGCGATCCTCGTTCTTCAATCGGCCCGCCTCCACCAGCATCATCACCACGTCGGTATCCGACAGCGTTTCGCGCACCCGCTTGTTCATCGCGCGATTCATGGTGCCGGTGTAGCGCGTCTGGAATCCCGGCGTATCGACGAACACGAACTGCGCCTCGTCGGTGGTATGAATGCCCATCACCCGGTGACGCGTGGTCTGCGCCTTGCGCGAGGTGATGCTGACTTTCTGCCCGACAAGGCGGTTGAGCAGCGTCGATTTTCCGACGTTGGGGCGCCCGACGATGGCGATGAGACCACACTTGAATTCACTCATTTACGCAGATCGCTCTTCTTTGCTGCCTGTTCATTTCGTAATGCGGCGCACGCCTGGCGTGCGGCCTCCTGTTCGGCGGCGCGGCGGCTTTTGCCGACGCCGCGCGTGCTGAGCACGGGCTTGGTGAGCACGCACTCGACGATAAAGCTCTGGTCGTGCGCCTCGCCCTCGGTATCGACCAGCTGGTAGTCCGGCAGCGGCAGGCGGCGTGACTGCAGCATTTCCTGCAACTCCGTCTTGGCATCCTTGCCCGAGGCCGTGGGGTCGATCTGCGCAACCAGCGGGTCGAACAAGCCACGCACCACGCGCTGCGCGCCCTCAAAGCCGGCGTCCAGGAAGATCGCGCCAAGCAGCGATTCGAGCGCATCCGCCAGGATCGAGGGACGGCGAAAACCGCCGCTCTTGAGTTCGCCCTCGCCCAGGCGCAGGCTGTCGCCCAGCTTCAGGGTCGCTGCAATCTCGGCCAGGGTTTCCTGCCGTACCAGGTTGGCGCGCAGACGCGACAGGCTGCCTTCGGGCAAATCGGGAAACGCATCGTAAAGTGCGCGCGCGACCGAGCAGTTCAGCACCGAGTCGCCAAGGAATTCAAGCCGCTCGTTGTTGACCGCGCCGTAGCTGCGGTGCGTGAGCGCCTGGGTAAGCAGGTCGGCACGGATGAAGGTATAACCCAGCGCCTGCTGCAGGCGCTGGGTCAGCAAGGCGTTATTCAATCTGGATGGGCGCGGCTTTGGGGTTGGTACTCGCGCTGAAGTCGACCACCAGGCTGACATTGCCGAAGAGCTTGGTGCGGAATTCGTAATCAGCGGAAATGACCGGAATGCCACTGCGGCGGTCGATCGTGAGATTCCCCGGCTTGACCACCGTGACATAGCCGACGTTGGCGCGCCTCGCGAAATCACCCCGGATTTCGGCATTGCTTTTTGACCTGATATCAGACGCCTGCCCCATCGTGGCGAGAATTTTCTTCACCGAGAAAAACTCAATATAGGCCGGCACCAGCTTCATTGCCAGCATGGCCAAAGCCACCAGAACAGCGGCAACGAACAGAAAGCCGATCATGCTCAGGCCGCGTTGCCGGGATTGCATGGGGGGGGTGCGGGTCATGGTGTGTCCTATTTAATGGTGGTGCCGATGCGGCCAAAGTCGTCGAAGTTCATCCAGATGAAGAAGGCCTTGCCGACGATGTTCCTGTCCGGGACGAAGCCCCAGTAACGGCTATCATTGCTGGCGTCACGGTTGTCGCCCATCATGAAATACTGCCCTTGCGGGACCTTGCAGACGAAGCCTTCGCCCTCGGCATTGTAGGAGCAGTTTTCGCGGTAAGGGAAGTCCACCACCTGTGGCGGATAGACCGCGGGTTTGCCCGGTTCGGTCATCATGGCGTGGCCAACGCCGTTGAGATGCTCCCGGTACACCATGGCGGTAACGTAACTGAGGCCGTTTCCGATATAGCCATGGGTGCCGGTATTGACCGTGCGCACCGGCTGGCCGTTGATGCTGAGCCGCTTGTCGCGGTATTCGACCACGTCGCCCGGCACGCCGATCACGCGCTTGATGTAATCGAGGCCAGGGTCGGCCGGGTAGCGAAACACCATGACGTCGCCGCGCTCCGGGTTGTTCAGCGCGACCACTTTCTTGTTGATCACCGGCAGGCGGATGCCATAGGTGTATTTGTTGACCAGAATGAAGTCGCCGATCAGCAGGGTCGGCATCATCGATCCGGACGGGATCTTGAAAGGCTCGACCAGGAAGGAGCGCAGCGTGAACACCACCAGGATCACCGGGAAAAAGCTCTTGGCATACTCGACCAGCAGCGGTTCCCTGGCGCCCTTGTCGCGGCCGCGTTTTAACAGCAGCGCGTCGAGCAGCCAGATGCCGCCGGTGACGGCCAGCGCGGTGAAAAGGATGAGCGCGAAGTTCATGTTTACTTGTCCGAGACCTGGAGGATCGCAAGAAAGGCTTCCTGCGGGATTTCGACGTTGCCGACCTGCTTCATGCGTCGTTTGCCGGCTTTCTGTTTTTCCAGCAGCTTTTTCTTGCGCGAGATGTCGCCGCCGTAGCACTTGGCGAGCACGTTCTTGCGCAAGGCCTTGATGTTTTCGCGCGCGATGATGTTGGCGCCGATCGCCGCCTGCACCGCGACGTCGAACATCTGGCGCGGAATCAGCTCGCGCATCTTGGAGGCGAGTTCGCGCCCGCGATAGACGCTGGTGGCGCGGTGCACGATCAGCGACAGCGCATCGACCTTTTCGTTGTTGACCAGGATGTCGAGCTTGACCAGGTCGCCCACGCGGTACTCCTTGAACTCGTAATCGAGCGAGGCGTAGCCGCGGCTGGTCGACTTCAGCTTGTCGAAGAAATCCATCACCACTTCGTTCATCGGCAGGTCATACACCAGCATCACCTGCCTGCCGTGATACTGCATGTTGAGCTGCATGCCGCGCTTCTGGTTGCACAGGGTGATGACGTTGCCGACGAATTCTTCCGGCACGAAGATCGTCGCGGTGATGATGGGCTCGCGGATTTCCTCGATCTTCGACAGTTCGGGCAGCTTGGATGGGTTCTCGACCTTCATCATGGTGCCGTCTTTCAGCACCACTTCGTACACCACCGTCGGCGCGGTGGTGATGAGATCCATGTTGTATTCGCGTTCAAGCCGCTCCTGCACGATGTCCATGTGCAGCAAGCCGAGGAAACCGCAGCGGAAGCCAAAGCCCAGCGCCTGCGAGACTTCGGGCTCGAACTGCAGCGCGGCGTCGTTGAGTTGCAGCTTGGTGAGGGCGTCGCGCAGCGCTTCGAAGTCGTGCGACTCGATCGGATAGAGCCCGGCAAAGACCTGCGACTGCACCTTCTTGAAGCCAGGCAGCGCCTCGCTGGCGGGCCGGTCAAGCAGGGTGATGGTGTCGCCCACCTGCGCCGCCTTGAGTTCCTTGATGCCCGCAATCACGAAGCCGACCTCGCCTGCCGACAGGCTGGGCCGGTCGACCGATTTCGGCGTGAACACGCCGACGTGCTCGGTCAGATGCTGCGCGCCGCTTGCCATGAAGCGGATCTTGTCCTTGGGACGCAGCACGCCGTCGACCACCCGCACCAGCATCACCACGCCGACGTAGTTGTCGAACCACGAGTCGATGATCAGCGCCTTCAGCGGCGCGTCCACATTGCCGCGCGGCGGCGGCACCTGCTTCACCACCACTTCGAGAATTTCGGCAATGCCGATGCCGACTTTGGCCGAGGCACGCACCGCATCGCTCGCGTCCAGCCCGACGATGTCCTCGATTTCCTCCGCCACCCGGTCCGGATCGGCCGCCGGCAGGTCGATCTTGTTCAGCACCGGGATGACCTCGACGCCGAGGTCGATCGCGGTGTAGCAGTTGGCGACCGTCTGCGCCTCCACGCCCTGCGAGGCGTCGACCACCAGCAGCGCCCCCTCGCACGCGGACAGGGAACGCGACACTTCGTAGGAAAAGTCGACGTGGCCGGGGGTGTCGATCAGGTTCAGGCGGTAGGCCTTGCCGTCCTGCGCCTTGTAGGTGAGCGCGGCGGTCTGCGCCTTGATGGTGATGCCACGTTCCTTTTCCAGGTCCATGGAATCGAGCACCTGCGCCTCCATTTCGCGGTCGGACAGGCCGCCGCAAAACTGGATGAGGCGATCGGCCAGCGTGGACTTGCCGTGGTCGATATGGGCGATGATGGAGAAATTGCGGATCAGACTCTGGGACACAACAAAACGGGCACGTTTCCGTGCCCGGCTAGGGATGCGATAACTAGCAGAATTTTAACGGATTTTAGGGGTGAAGGCGCAGCCATTCCTGAAACGCAGGCAGATTAAGCTGATGCCGGCAAATCTCGGCATCGCCGTCGAACAGCAGCGGCACGTCCCAGCCGAAGCGTTCTTTCAGCAGCGGATCAGCGTCCACGTCCACGGCACCCAGATCGTGCCCGCTAGCCGCGATCAGCGCGCCCGCTTCTGCCGCCATCTCCTCGCACAGCGGGCAGCCCGCCCGCGTGTAGAGGGTGAGGGTCTTACTCACCCGATATCCTCAACGGGATGTAGAGCGAGCCCTCGCCGCGCCGCACCAGGAGCGCCGCGCTCTTGCCCTTGGGAACGGCGGCGAGCGCCTTGCGGAAGGCTTCGACCGTGGCCACCTTGCCGTTGTTCACCGCGAGGATCACGTCGCCGACGCGGACGCCCGCGCGCGCGGCGTCGCCGGCCACCTCTTCCACCAGCAGGCCGTGGTCGATCCCGAGCTCGCGCCGCTGGTCGGCCGTCAGCTCGGACACGGCCAGGCCACCCCGCGAATACGTCTTGCCGCTCTTGCCGGCGAGCTGCGCCTCGTCCGGCAATTCGCCCAGCACCACCTGCAGTTCCTGCGTCTTGCCGCGACGCCATACCTGCAGCGGAATTTTCGCCCCCGGCTTGGCCATGCCGACCATGCGCGGCAGGTCGCCCGAGTTTTCCACCGGCTTGCCGCCAAACATCAGGATCACGTCGGCCGCCTGCAGGCCGGCCCGGCCCGCCGGGCTATCCGCCTGCACCTGGGCAATCAGGGCGCCGCGCGGGCGATCCATGCCGAACGACTCGGCGAGGTCGGCGGTCACTTCCTGGACCACCACACCCAGCCAACCGCGCGAGACCTTGCCGCCGGCTTTCAACTGTTCGGCAACCTCCATCGCCACATCGATCGGAATCGCGAATGACACCCCCTGATACCCGCCGCTACGGCTGTATATCTGCGAGTTGATGCCGACCACTTCGCCCTTCATGTTGAACAGCGGCCCGCCCGAATTGCCAGGATTGATCGGCACGTCGGTCTGGATGTAGGGCACATAACTTTCCGACGGCAACGAGCGCCCCTTGGCCGAGACAATGCCGGCGGTGACCGAATTCTCAAAGCCGAACGGCGAGCCAATCGCCGCCACCGCTTCTCCCACCCGCAGCCTGGCGGGATCGCCCAGCTTGACCGCTGGCAGTCTGTTGGCAGTGATCTTGATGACGGCAACATCAGTGCGGCTATCGGCGCCGATGACTTTTGCACTGAACGTGCGCTTGTCGATGAGCTTGACCTCGACTTCGTCGGCGCCGCGCACCACATGGGCGTTGGTCAGGATGTAGCCGTCGTTGCTGACGATGAAGCCGGAGCCGGCGCCGCGTGCGGGAATCTCCTGCATCGGCCCTTGTCCGGGACCGCCAGGCGGGAAGAAGCGGCGGAAAAACTCCTGCATGGCTTCCTCGTCGGGCACCGCGAAAGGGAGACCCTCGGCGCCGCGCTTCACCAGCCTGGTGGTGCTGATGTTGACCACCGCCGGGCCGTGTGTTTCGACCAGATCGGCCACATCCATCGCTTCTTTTGCCAACGCCGGCGCAGACAAGGTAAACACCAGTGCTGTCGCGGCCAATGCCGTTCTCATCATGGCTATCCTTTCCTCATGTGAATCAGGTTGACGTCTTCACGCCTGAGCACGACCGGGCGCGCCGCCCGGCCGCCGCGCGCGACCAGCCCGCCCGCCACGCCCCCGAGCAGCATGCCGACCAGCGCGGGGCCATCGCCGGGCCGCAGCGCCTGCGCCAGCAGCGCGCCCGCCAGCATCAGCCCCAGCGGCAGCCCATAGACGCGCAATGCGCTCCTGAGCACGTTGCCGCGGGCAATACCCACCACGATGCGGTCACCCGGCGCCAGCGACAAGTCGCAGTCGACCAGGAAATGCCGGGGTTTGCGCTGGAACAGCTCGGCGATACGGCGCGACGCACAGCCCCGCCCGCCGCAGGTGCCGCAGCCGGACGGTTCGACCGCCTGCACCCAGATGCCGTCCGCTGCGGTTTTGATGACTTCGGCGGTTTGTTCCAGCATGGCGGTGCTTACTTCCGTTTCACCGAGTTGCCTGTTTCGATCAGTGCCATGTTCGGCACTTCGCCCAAGGTGGTCACGGTGTGTCCGTCGACCTCGCGCGCATAGATGCCGATCACGCCTTCGGCCGACAGGCCCCGCAGATTTTGCATCTGGGGATCAACCGGTTCCACGAACATCGACAGCACGCTGAGGCCGTCTGAAAACACCAGATGGGTGACGGGCGCCTGCTTGCCCGGCAGCGAACGCACCGCCTCCTGCACCCGTTCGAACCCCGGCGGCGGCGTCACGTCCCAGGCCACCGCGGCCGAATCATCGAGACTGGCCTTATGGACGCGCTTGCCGGCCAACTCATTGTGGAACAGGCGGACATCGGGCGCCTTGCCAATCTGGATTTCGGAGAACACGAACATCGATACCACGCCGCCGTGGCTGTTGACGACGCGAGACTTGAGCGGCAGTCCGGTTTGTTTGTCCAGCCACAGGTTGTAGCTATAACGATAGCCATCGCGCGGCTCCAGCGTGACCACCTGACAGAGCCGCCCCGCCACCCGCTCGGTCCCGCCGAGCTTCGCCTCGTAATATTCAAGCAGGCTGGCCGGCTGGGCAGGCAGCAAGGCGGGGAAGAAACGGCGCAAGGCGTTGCGCTCGAGCCGCACGCTCTTGCCGTCAGCCAAGTGGCAATAGACGTCGTTGTTGACGCGCAGAAACTTGCGCGGCGTGCCGTCCAGCACCTCGACTTTTTCCAGTTCGCCGGTCGCATCGATGCGATGCAGCACGCGCAGCACTTCGACGTGTTCGCCGTGGTGGTACACATAGACACCACCGTAGTTCTGCTGCTTGGCTGCTGCGGCGGCGCGGTTGAGCCAATCGAGCGCGGCATCAGCTCGCACCATGCCGGACAACAGCATCAGCCCGACAACGCCTGCAGCCAGCCAGCCTTGCCGCGAGACAACTCCCGCCCGCATCAACGCGGCTCCACCGCAACCGCCATCACGCGCTGGTACGGCGATGCCACGGCCATCGGGGCGAATTCCTGATGCGCCACCAGATAGGGGGCAAGGCGGATATCGTCGCGCGCCAGTTCCGGCTCCGGCGCCAGCGCGGCTTGCTGGAAGCCCGGCGCCACCGCCATCGGCGCCGTGGCGGGGGCATCCGGCATCAGCCCGGTCAGCGCGACCACGCCCCATACCGCAAGTGAAGCAAACGACGCCACCGCCAGCCGTTGCGGCCACACGCTGCGGCGCGGCGCGAGCACGGTCGGCTCGGCCGCCAGTTGCTCCGAAAAACGGGCCATGAAGTCGTCCTGCAGCGGCGCGGTGCCACGCATCAGGTCGCCGATCAGGTGGTATTCAGACCAGTTTTGTCGCAGGGCCTCGTCATGCTTCATCGCCGTGATGCAGGCCTCGGTTTCGGCGCGCGCCGTTTCACCGTCAAGCGCAGCGGACAGCGTCAACTGCCGGTCGCTGTCGGCGTGGGGAAGGGAGTCTTGTTTGCGAAGTGCTGACATGGTTACCACCTTTTATCCTGACTGGTGCCCAGCATCGGGCGTATCTTTTCGGCAATAGCCTCACGCGCGCGGAATATCCGCGAACGCACGGTACCGATCGGGCATTCCATCATCTGCGCAATGTCCTCGTAGCTCATGCCTTCGATTTCGCGCAACGTGATGGCCGTCCGTAATTCCTCGGGCAACGCGTCGACTGCCTCATTCACTGCTTTGGCGATCTGCTTGGTCTGAAGTTCCGCTTCCGGCGTCGCGATGTCGCGCAACAGGTCGCCCTCCTCATAATTCTCCGCATCTTCCGCCTGCACATCGCTCGACCCCGGCTGGCGCTTGTGCGCCACCAGATAGTTCTTGGCTGTGTTGACGGCAATCCGGTACAGCCAGGTGTAGAACGCACTTTCGCCGCGGAATCCCGGCAACGCACGATAGGCCTTGATAAAAGCTTCCTGCGTAATATCTTCCACCTCAGCCGCGTCGCGCACCATGCGCGACAGCAGCCGCCCGAGCTTGCGTTGATACTTGACCACCAACAGCTCGAAAGCGCGCTTGTCGCCCTGCTGGGCACGTTCAACCAGTACTTGATCCAGTTCGCGGTCTGACATATCTCCCACTACATTTGTGTTTGTATTCGAAGTATACGTGACCGCAGCTTCCGCAGATGAGAGGGTGCCCCGGCAAGAAAGTTCACCTGAAACAGGGTTGTTCGGGGCCGGTCCAAGCCTGCTATCATCGCCCGACCATCATGCATAGACACGACGTCCTCATCCTCGGCAGCGGCCTCGCGGCGCTGACCACCGCGCTCAAGCTTGCCGACCAGCGCCGCATCGCCATTGTCACCAAGCGCCAGATGCTCGATGGCGCAAGCGACTGGGCGCAGGGCGGGATTGCGGCGGCAGTCGACAGCGGCGACTCGGTGGAGGCTCACGTGCACGACACCCTGGTTGCCGGCGCCGGCCTGTGCGACGAAGCGGTCACCCGCATGGTGGCCAGCCAGGCGCGTGAAATGATCGCCTGGCTGACCGCCAACGGCGTCGCCTTCACTCCCGACCCGCAGGTGCCCGGCGGCCTGCATCTGGCGCGCGAAGGCGGCCATTCCAGGCGCCGCGTGGTGCATGCAGCCGACGCCACCGGCCATGCGGTGCAAACCAGCCTGCTCGACCGCGTGCGCGCCCACCCCAACATCGACACCTTCGAGCAGCACGTCGCCATCGACCTCATCACCGGCAAGCGCTCCGGCGGGCAGGAACGGCAGATCCACGGCGCCTATGCGCTGAACAAGGGCAGCGGCGAAGTCGAAACCTTCGCCGCCGGCCACACCGTGCTCGCGACCGGCGGCGCCGGCAAGGTCTATCTCTACACGACCAATCCCGACACCTCGACCGGAGACGGCATCGCCATGGCATGGCGCGCCGGCTGCCGGGTCGCCAACCTGGAATTCGTGCAGTTCCACCCGACCTGCCTGTACCACCCGCACGCCAAGTCCTTCCTCATCAGCGAGGCGGTGCGCGGTGAGGGCGGTAGGCTGCTGCTGCCCGACGGCAGCCGCTTCATGCAGGTCCACGACGAGCGCGCCGAACTCGCACCGCGCGACGTGGTGGCGCGCGCGATCGACTTCGAGATGAAAAAGCGCGGTATCGACTGCGTTTATCTCGACATCAGCCACAAGCCGGCCGACTTCGTGCGCGAGCATTTCCCGACCATCCACCGCCGCTGCCTGGAACTGGGCATCGACATCACGCGCCAGCCGATCCCGGTGGTGCCGGCCGCGCACTATACCTGCGGCGGGGTCGTCACCGATATCGATGCGCGCACCGACCTGTGCAACCT
>DASTEA010000186.1:0-4459 GCA_035710075.1 Thiobacillus sp. | reverse complement strand
GGTGTCCAACCTCAACATTCCCGGTTACCCCCAGCCGTGGGAAACCGGCGCCTACGGCAAGCCGGAGCGCATCGTGACCCCGCTCGCGATCATGCTCGAAGGCCCGATCGGCGCGGCGGCGTTCAACAACGAATTCGGCCGGCCCAACCTGGCGGGCTATTTCCGCACGTTTGAAGAAACGGTTGCCGGGCAGCGGCGCGGCTACCACAAGCCGATCATGCTGGCGGGCGGCGTCGGCAGCATCCGTGACGACCATGTCGACAAGAAAATGCTGCCGGTCGGCACCCTGCTGATCCAGCTCGGCGGCCCCGGCATGCTGATCGGGCTGGGCGGCGGCGCCGCCTCGTCGATGGACACCGGCGCCAATGCCGCCGACCTCGACTTCGACTCGGTGCAGCGCGGCAACACGGAAATGGAACGCCGCGCGCAGGAGGTCATCGACCGCTGCTGGCAACTGGGCGTGGCCAATCCGATTCTGTCGATTCACGACGTCGGCGCCGGCGGCCTGTCGAACGCGCTGCCCGAACTGGTGCACGGCGGCGGCCGCGGCGGCCGCTTCGAGTTGCGCGCCGCGCCGTCGGAGGAGTCCGGCATGTCGCCGCGCGAAATCTGGTGCAACGAGGCGCAGGAGCGCTATGTGCTGGCGATTCCGCCGGCGCGCCTCGACGAATTCCGCGCCATCTGCGAGCGCGAACGCTGCCCGTTTGCGGTGCTGGGCGAAGCCACCGAAAACAACCAGCTGCTGGTGACCGACAGCCATTTCCAGAACGCGCCGGTGGACGTTAGCCTGGACGTGATCCTTGGCAAGCCGCCCAAGATGACGCGCGACGTCGCGCACCAGGCCGCCACGCCCACCCCGCTGGCGCTCGACGGCATCGACGTCAAGGACGCCGCCTACCGTGTGCTGGCGATGCCCGGCGTGGCGTCGAAGATGTTCCTGATTTCCATCGGCGACCGCACGGTCGGCGGCCTCACCGCGCGCGACCAGTGCGTCGGGCCATGGCAGATTCCCGTCGCCGATTGCGCGATCACGCTGGCGGGCTATCAGACCACGCAGGGCGAGGCGTTTTCCATCGGCGAGAAAGCCCCGCTGGCGCTGATCGACGCCCCCGCATCGGGACGCATGGCGATCGTCGAGGCGATCACCAACCTGGCCGCCGCGCGCGTGGAAGGCCTCCCCGAGGTGAAACTGTCGGCCAACTGGATGGCGCCTGCCGGCCACCCGGGCGAGGATGCGGCGCTGTTCGACACCGTGGCGGCGGTCTCGAATTATTGTCAGGCGCTGGGTGTAAGCATCCCGGTCGGCAAGGATTCGATGAGCATGAAGACGGTGTGGCAGGCCGACGGCGAGAAGAAAGCGGTGACCTCGCCGATCTCGCTGGTGATTTCGGCGTTTGCCAACACCCCCGACGCGACGCAACACCTGACGCCGCAGCTGCGCACCGACGCCGGCGAGTCCGATCTCGTCCTGATCGACCTGGGGCTGGGCAAGAATCGCCTTGGCGCATCGAGCTTTGCCCAGGCCACCAAGCAGGTGGGTGACTGCTGCCCGGATGCGCCTGAGCCTGCAGCGCTCGTCGCGTTCTTCGATACCGTGCAGGCGCTGAACGCCGCCGGCAAGTTGCTGGCCTATCATGACCGTTCCGACGGCGGCCTGTTTGCAACGCTTGCCGAAATGGCCTTCGCCGGGCACTGCGGCGTGGACCTGGACGTGGACGAGCTGTGTCTCGACCAGATTCGCCACGAAGTCGAGGACGAAGGCCGCCCGGAGCCGGCGACGCTGAGCGCGGGCGACGTCACGCAGCGCATTTTCAACGTGCTGTTCAACGAGGAAGCCGGCGCGGTGCTGCAAGTGCGGTGCAGCGACACCCAGACGGTGATGCAGGCCTTCTTCGATGCCGGCTTGCGCGGCGAATTCCATGTGATCGGCCAGCCCAATACGGCTGACCGCTTGCGCTTGCTGCGCGGCGACAAGGTGTTCTTCGATGAGGCACGCACCGATCTGCAGCGCGCCTGGGCCCGCACCAGCTACGAAATGGCGAAGCTGCGCGACAACCCGACATGCGCCGAGCAGGCGTTTTCCACTCATGCCGACGCCGCCGACCCCGGCTTGCGCTATGCGCCGAGCTTCGACATCGACGCCGACATCGCCGCGCCCTTCATCGCGACCGGCAAGCGCCCGCGCGTTGCGGTGCTGCGCGAGCAGGGTGTCAACGGCCAGGTCGAGATGGCCGCCGCGTTCGACGCCGCCGGCTTTGCCGCAGTCGACGTTCACATGAGCGACATCCTGTCCGGCCGGGTCAGCCTGGCCGATTTCACCGGGCTCGCCGCCTGCGGCGGCTTCAGCTATGGCGACGTGCTCGGCGCGGGCGGCGGCTGGGCCAAGTCGATCCTGTTCAACCCGCGCGCGCGCGACCAGTTCGCGGCCTTCTTCGAACGCGCCGACACCCTCGCGCTGGGCGTGTGCAACGGCTGCCAGATGATGAGCCAGCTGCACGACCTGATTCCGGGCGCAGCCGCGTGGCCGCGTTTCGAGCGCAACCTGTCGGAGCAGTTCGAGGCGCGCTTTGCGCTGGTCGAGGTGCTGGCCTCGCCGTCGCTTTTCTTCGCCGACATGGCCGGCTCGGTGATGCCGATTGCGGTGTCGCACGGCGAGGGCCGGGTTGCTTTTCGCGATCCCGCGCATGCCGCGCAGGCGCAGTCGACGCTGCGTTATGTCGACCACCGGGGCGGGGCGACCGAGCGCTATCCGCTGAACCCCAACGGCTCGCCCGCTGGGCTCACCGGCTTCACCACCGCGGATGGCCGCTTCAGCATCCTGATGCCGCACCCGGAGCGCGTGTTCCGCGCCGCACAGCTGTCGTGGAAACCGGACGGCATGAGCGGCGCCAGCCCGTGGCTGCGGATGTTCCGCAACGCGCGGCGCGCGGTGGGGTGAGCGTCGCGCAGCGACACCACAGACTCCCTCTGCCGCAGGGGGGGCGGGGGCATTGGGCGATGCGCGCCGACTATGCGAAAATAGCGCGCTTTGCTGCACTGAATCCCGCTGTGCCGGGCTCTGATTTCTTGCCATGATTGCACACGAAAACGCACCCGAAACACTCCTGACAGATGACCACCTGCGCGCGCAGGTCAAACTGCTGGGCACGCTGCTGGGCCAGGTGTTGCTGCAGTTTGCCGGCGAAGACGTGTTCGATGCAGTGGAAACCCTGCGGCGTGGTTTTGCCGAGCTGCACCAGCAGGAAGACCAGCAGCGCCGCACCGAGTTGATGGCGATCATCGACGCCCTGCCGGCCGGCAAGGTGGAATTGGTGGTGCGTGCCTTCTCCAGCTATTTCATGCTGGTCAACGTGGCGGAAGAAAGCTTTGCCCACCGCAACCGCCGCCGCATGTTGTCGCACGGCATGACGCTGTGGGAGGGTTCGTTCGACCGCACCCTGGCCGGCCTCAAGGCGCAGGGCATTTCGGTGAACACCCTGCAAGGCATGCTCAACCGGCTGCACTACGCGCCGGTGTTCACCGCCCACCCCACCGAAGCGCGTCGTCGTGCGGTGATGGAAGGGGTGCGTCGGGTGTTCCTGATTTGCGGCCAGATGTACAGCCAGGCGCTGGGGGTCAACGACCAGCGCGAGCTGGAAGCGGAACTGGCTGCCGAAATCCAGGTGATGTGGCGCACCGACGAATTGCGCAGCGCCAAGCTGGAAGTGCGCGACGAAGTGCGCAACGGCCTCTATTACGTGCGGGAAAGCCTGTTCGAGGCGGTGCCGAAGGCGTATCAGTATTTCGAAAAAGCGTTGCGCAAGCATTACGGCGTGAACGCCGAGGGCGTCGCCCCGATCAGCGTGCCGAGCTTTATCCGCTTCGGTTCGTGGATCGGCGGCGACCGCGACGGCAACCCGTTCGTGACGGCGGATGTCACCGAATGGACCGTGCACCGGCAGATGCAGGAAGCGCTCGATGAATACCGGGTGCGGGTGCTTGAACTGCGGCAGACGCTCACCCACAGCAGCAACTGGTGCACGCCTTCCGTGTCCTTCCTGGCGCGCCTGTCGGACTACGAAGCGGAATACGGCGAACAGGTGTTCCGCGGTACCGCCGTACAGATTTACAGCCGCGAACCCTACCGCCGCATGGCGGCGATGATGCTGGCGCGGCTGGATGCCAACCTGTCCTACGTCCACCAGTGCCTGGCCGACGTGCCGAGCTTCATCCCGAATCTGGCCTACGCAAACGCCGCTGCCTTCCTCGACGATCTCTATCTGCTGCGCGATTCGCTGATCAGCCACGGCGACCGCATCGTCGCCATGCAGGATCTGCAGGCGCTGATCCGGCTGGTCGAAAGCTTCGGCTTTCATTTGCTGCAACTCGACATCCGCCAGGAGTCGACCGTCCACACCCGCACGGTCACCGCAGTGCTGCAACAAATCGACCCCGATTTCGATTACGCCGGCGCGGCGGA
>DASTEA010000185.1:0-3156 GCA_035710075.1 Thiobacillus sp. | reverse complement strand
GGCGAAGGTCAGCCCCTTCTTCTCGTTGACCGGAATCTGCAGCACCCCGGGCAGCTGGTATTCGACCGGATCCTCGATGGTGATGATCTTGTCCTGGCCGTGGTTGATCTCGGTGATCGCCGCGTACAAGGTAGTAGTCTTGCCCGATCCGGTGGGCCCGGTCACCAGCAGCATGCCGTAGGGCTCGGCCGACAGGCGGCGCAAGCGCGCGATGCAGTGGTCGTCCAGCCCCAGATAGTCGAGGCGCAGTCCCTTGATCTGGTCGGACAGGGTCTGCTTGTCGAGGATGCGCAGCACCGCGTCCTCGCCGAAGATGCTCGGCATCACCGACACCCGGAAATCCACCTCGTGGCCGTGCACCGACACCTTGAAGCGGCCGTCCTGCGGCACCCGGCGCTCGGCGATGTCGAGTTCCGACATGATCTTGATGCGGGAAATCACCTGCTCCGCCAGTTCCAGTCCCGCCATCGAGCCGACCTGCGTCAGCACGCCGTCGATGCGGTATTTGATCACCAGGCCGGCGGGGCCGGTCTCCAGATGGATGTCGCTGGCTGTGGCCTTGAGCGCGTCGTACAGCGTCGAATGCACCAGCTTGACCACCGGGCTGGTGCCCTCGCTGATGGTCCTGAAGGAGAGCGCCTCGACCGCGGCGCCGGCGCTGGCGGCCTTGTCCTCTGCCGGCAGCAGGCTGTCCATCGCGCACAGCGTTTCCTCGTACTGGGCAAGGTAGGCGGCCACGTCGGCCGGGTGGGCGAAGCGCCAGGAAAAGGGCGCGTCGATGCGCTGCTCAGCCCATTCCTGCAGGCCGACGTCGAAGGGGTCGCCCATGACCAGGACGATCCGGTCGCCTTCGTCGCGCAGCGCCAGGCATTCGCGCGCCATCGCCTCGGCGAAAGGCAGCAGGTCGAACGCCGGCTTCATCCGGTACAGGTCTTTCATCGCCGATACCGGGTAGTGCAGCGTCGCTCCCAGCGCCTCGACAAAGGCCTGCGTGCCCAGACCCGACTGTTCCTCCAGCACATCGACGATGCGGCGCTGTGCCGAGGCGGCGACGGCGCGCGCCGCCTGCACCTGTTCCGGCGTGAAGTCCTGTCCGCTGCAGGCGCTGACGGCTTCGGCCAGGTTCATTGGATGCTCCCTGCGAGTTCGAAGATGGGGAAATACATGAGCACCACGATGAGGCCGATCACCAGGCCGATGAACACCATCAGCAGCGGCTCGAACAGCTTGGTGAAGCGCTCCACCCAGCGGGCGGTCTCCTCCTCGTGGAAGGCTGCGATGCGCTCCATCATCTCGCCCATGCGGCCGGTGCGCTCGCCCACGCGCAGCATGCGCAGCGCCACCGGCGTGGTCAGCCCGTGCCGCTCCATCGCCACGGAGATCGGATGGCCTTCGCGGATATGCGCCAGGGCCAGCGTCAGGCGCCCGCGCAGGCCCATTTCCAGCAGGTCGGACACCAGGGTCAGCGAAGGCGCCACCGGCATGCCGCCGCGCAGCAGCATGCCGAGCGAACGGTAGAAGCGGGCGAGCTGATAGATGTGCAGCCGCGCGCCGATGGCGGGCAGCTGCCACAGCCGGCGCACCAGCCATTGCCTGCTCGCCGGGCGGGTGGCGGCATGGAACGCGCCGCCCAGCACCAGCACGCTGCCGACCAGGATCGCCGCGCCGTGGGATTCCAGCAGCTGGCCCCAGCGCATCAGCAGTTGCGACATCAGCGGCAGGTCGCTGCCGATGTCGGCATAGATGTGGCTGAAGCGGGGCACCACGTAGACCAGCAGGAACAGCGTCACCAGCCCGCCGACGATGCCCAGCAGCAGCGGATAGATCGAGGCGCTGACCACGCTGCGCTTGACGGCATCCATCTGCGACTGGTACGCGATGTAGCGCGACAGCGCCTCGGGCAGATCGCCGGTGCGTTCGCTGGCGCGCAGGGTCGCCACGTAGAGCGGCGGGAAATTCGCCGGCGAATGCTGCAGCGCGTGCGAAAACGAGTGCCCCTCATAGAGGCTGGCGATGATCTGCGACAGGGTCTGCTTGACCTCGGGGCGCTGTTCCTTTTCGTTCAGCGTTTCCAGCGCCTCCACCAGGGCAAGCCCGGCCTGCAGCAGCGCCAGCAATTCCTGGCTGAACAGCACCAGGGGGAAATGGCCGGCGCGCTGCCGGCGCCACGTCGGCCAGGCGGCCTTCGCCCTGACCGCGATCACCGTGTAGCCCTGCGCCAGCGCCTGGCTCGTGGCATCGCCGGCGTCCGCGGCATCCAGCAGCAAAGCCGTCAGATCCCCTTCCCCGCGCAGTGCCTTGACCTCATAGCGCATGCTGTTTCTCCGGCATCGAAATGCTCGTTCGCTCGCCTGATCGCGGGCGCCCTGTCCTGCTACCAGTTGATGACGTCGCCCGCCTGTCCTTCCCCGCCAGGCATGCCGTCCTTGCCATACGACAGCAGGTCGTACTCGCCGTGCTCGCCGGGCATGACGAAAACGTAGGGATTGCCCCAGGGGTCGACCGGGACGACTTTCTGCAGGTAGGGCCCATCCCATCTCGCCACGTTCGGCGGGGGCGTGAGCAGGCTGGCCAGCCCCTGCTCGGTGGTGGGGTAATACCCGACATCGAGCCGGTACTGGTCGAGCGCCTTGCCGAGGGCGTCGATCTGGGCGCGCGCCACCTTGACCTCGGACTTGCCGATCTGGGCAAAATATTTGGGCCCCACGAAGCCCGCCAGCAGGCCGATGATCACCATCACCACCAGCAGCTCAAGCAGGGTGAAGCCGCGCCTGCTCAAGCGTGTGGCCGGCATCCTGATATCCCCGATTTTATGCATGTGCCTACCTTTCCATACCCGCTATAAACACCGCCGTCATCCGCAATGGCCGGGGGGCGATGGTGTTACCTTAGCGCTACAGATGCAGACTGGCTGTGGGGGTATGACCGTATTCGTTCATGCGGGATGGACTGTATTTTTCAGGTAGGTGAACTGCGTAGCGGGTTGCCCGGGCGTAGCGCGCGGCGATGCGGAAGCGGGATGGGGGCGCGCCTAGCCGATGGCCTCGCCGCAAGGCCACGACACCTCGATGCGGGTGCCCTGCCCGGGGGCGGAGACGATGCGGCAGGTCCCCCCGAAAAGCGCTGCCCGCTCCTTCATGCTGACCAGCCCTATTC
>DASTEA010000184.1:0-5623 GCA_035710075.1 Thiobacillus sp. | reverse complement strand
CTGCACGACGCGAGACGACGGGATAGACATAGGTCATCCCCGCGCTGTCGCGGTCATGGTTGACGGGGGTGAGGGGGGTGGGCTGCGCCATCCGCGGATTTTCTCATCTAAGTATGGCGGCACAACAAAAAAACGCCCGCTGGGCGTCTTGATCATTCTGGCGGAAGCGGTGAGCTGCGCTCCCCGAACACGTCAAATTCAGGTTTTTAGCACACGGGCTGTGCCCGAATCGCTGAAATCTGTCATCTGGCGGAAGCGGTGAGATTCGAACTCACGAACGGTTGCCCGTTGCCGGTTTTCAAGACCGGTGCAATCGACCACTCTGCCACGCTTCCAATATTTGCGGAGGCCTGCCGGTTTCAGTTCCGGCCGCCGCCTGGGCCTAATTTGCGATGCACAGGCCGACTGCTGCACAGTGCAGCCAAGGCCGGTGCCTTAGACCGCTCGGCCACACCTCCACGGCGCGCATTGTAGCGGGTTCGCCCTGGTTTGTGAGGTGGCAACTGGCGCCGGGAAGGATTGACGTGGCTTCAACAGCGGGTGTCGGGTTTTCATTAGTCCGCCGGGACACCGCTGCAAGTGGATAGTGCAAACCCGAACAAAACCAATGCCTTGAAATAAATGCGCTACCGCCAGGGATTTGGCATAAATGGTGCTGGTCAGCAGAGACCTGCAACAGCTGACACCCGACATGACCGATTTTTTTGATATGTTGAGCGCGATTGCCCGTCGCAGAAAAATCGGAGAAGGCTCGCCGTTTGCTTCCCTGAAGAGCACCGAGAAATGGCTGAAGGCCTTGCCTGCGGGCTCGGATTACGATGCCCATCATGCGCTGGTCGAAGGGCTGGAACGCTTCAATGCGGAAAATGAATCGGCTTCGCTCAGCCGCATGAAGTCGCTGATGAGGCTGGAAGAGACGGGCCTGCCTTTGCAGTTGCGCATCGTCGAACAGTATGTGCGCAACCAGGCCTCGTTCCGAATTGCGCGCCAGGCCTTGTGGCGCGAATCGTGGGTGTTCTGGTCGCTGCTGGCGGAAGCCTGGCTGGTGATGCTGAAGCAGGCTTACCGCACTCCGGATAGTGCGGAACTCAAGCCCTTCGCTGCCGAAATTGCCACCCGCGCGCTGCGCTACGCCGGCCTGGTCATGCGCTGGGACTATCATCAGGCGCGCAGCCCCGCCGCGTCGGCCTGGCGCCGTGTGCACAAGATCTACCGCCTGGTCGAGCGCGATGGTTTTGCCACGCAGGCGGTATTGGTCAATGCACGTCCCACCCACTGCGCACGCGAATACACGCTGGTGCTGCTGATGGGGCTGGTGCATCCGCTGGGCTACCGCACGCAGGAAATTGAGTCCATTGCTCAGCTCATCGAGGGCTACGCGTCTTTGCCGCTGCCCGAAGCCGTGCCACTGCGCGAGGTGCACACGCACATGGTGGATCTTTCGCTGTCTGAAGGCGCCAGCGTGCTGGATGGTGAGTGCGTAGAGGGGCGGCGTCTGCGTTACCTTGCCCTGCGGCCGCTCATCGATTACCTGAAATCGCTCGACCCAACCCCGGCGGCAGAGGGAAATAACGGACTCACCCAGCAGGCGGCGAGCTTGATCGAACGCGGCGGCATCCGCCGCAACCGTCAACGCACGCACCGCTTCGGCCGAGTGTGGGTGGCAGCGGGGATGGCCAACATCCTGGCAGCACTGGCCCCCCCCGATGCGGCCCAGACTCGGCCTGTCCTGGAGCCGTGGATTCTGCGAGACGAGAGTACGGAGGGCATGGGCTTTGTGCTGCCTGAGCAGCCGATACTGCCACATGACCGCCTGGTGGCGGTGAGTTGGGATCCGGCCGAGAACGTCTGGCAATTGCTGGCGATTCGCTGGAACCGCGAGGAAGACGGCCAGCATCTGGTCGGCACGCAGCGCCTGTCACGTCACCCCAAGCGGGTGGAAATCTGTTTCGAGCCGGATGGGCAGGGAGGGGCGCAGGAAAAGACCTGGGCCGTGTTCATGCCGATGGCGCATTCCGATCAAGGGGGCAGCAACCTGTTGATCCCCCAGACGCATTACCAACTGGGTGCGCCGCTCATGCTGCGCGACGGCGATATGCTCTATCGCCTGCGTCTGGGCGAGGTACAGGAAAGCCACGAAGGCTGGCTGCGCGTGGGGATGGAGGTGGTGGGGCGGGAGCAGTTCGCCGTTGCCGCCTGAGGCTGGACTTGATTGAAAAATCAGCGCGTGCGGATATCGCCGAAATGAAAGTCGAATGAACCCGTGCGGCGGTCGCTGAAATACTGTTCCAGCGTTGCGCGCACGGTGCGGAAGGCAATTTCGTCCCAAGGAATTTGGGCTTCGGTGAACAGCCTGGTTTCCAGCGATTCGATGCCGGGCTGAAAATCAAGATCCAGCAGCCGGGCGCGGAACATCAAATAAACCTGGTTGATGTGCGGCAGGTTGTAGAGGGTATAGAGTTCGCCGATTTCGATGCGGGCGCCGGCTTCTTCCCAGGTTTCGCGGGCGGCGCCTTCGAGCGTGGTTTCGCCGTTTTCCATGAAGCCGGCAGGCAGCGTCCATAGCCCGTATCGGGGTTCGATGGCGCGGCGGCACAGCAGCACCTTGTCTTCCCATTCCGGGATGCAACCGACCACCATTTTGGGATTCTGATAATGGATGGCGCCGCAGCCGGGGCACACATGGCGCGGCAGATGGTCGCCTTCGGGCACGCGCAGCGCCACGGCGCTGCCACATTCACTGCAAAAATTCATGCTGCATCCAATCTGCCGGGTTGCGCTGCACGGTAACAAAATCCCCCCACCTCGAGCAAGGGTGGAACTGGAACCGGGCGGCGCGAGCGTTTATCATTCAAGACCATTTACCGTTGTCCTGATTGTCCATGCGCCCCTCCCACATTGAAACCATCCTCGACCGCGAATTTGAGAGCGCCGCCGACGGCTATCACACACCCGTGATGCTGTGGGGTCCGCCGGGTGTCGGCAAGTCGCAGATCGTCGCCAAGATTGCGCTGCGGCATTGCGTGCCACTGATCGACATCCGCCTGTCGCAGATGGAGCCGACAGACCTGCGCGGCATTCCGTTTCGTAACGGTCACCTGGTCGAGTGGTCGATTCCTTCGATGCTGCCCGACCCCGAGCGCCACGGTCCGGCGGGCATCCTGTTCCTGGATGAAATCACCTCGGCGCCGCCCACCGTGTCGGCCGCAGCCTATCAACTGATTCTCGACCGACGGCTGGGCGAATACAAGGTGCCCGACGGCTGGGTGATCTTCGCCGCCGGCAACCGCCAGGGCGACCGCGGCGTGACCTATGCGATGCCGGCGCCGCTGGCCAACCGCTTCACCCATTATGAAGTCGAGGTGAATCTGGACGACTGGGTGGACTGGGCGCACGGCGAGGACATCGACCCGCGCGTAATCGCCTTCCTGCGCTTCCGCCCCGATCTGCTGTTCAGCTTCGACCCGGCGCACACGCCGATCGCTTTCCCCAGCCCGCGTTCCTGGGAATTTGCCCACCGCGCGCTGCAGAAATTCGACCGCACCGAATTGCTGGCCGACGCGCTGATGGCCTGCGTCGGCCAGTCGGCCGGGCTGGAGCTGAAAACCTTTGTCGACAACATGGCGCAGATGCCGGACATCGACGCCATCATCGCCGGCGAGGCGGCGGAAGTGCCCCATGGCATCGACCTGCAGTACGGCGTTGCCGCCGCGCTGGTGCGCCGTGCGCTGCAGGGCGCCAACAGCGGCAACGCCGCCGCGGTGTACGGCAACATCCTCAAATATGCGCAGCGCTTTCCGCAGCGCGAAATGGGCGTGATGCTGGTGTCCGACCTTCACCGCGCGGTGGGGCGGCCGCTGTTTGCGGTACCGGCGTTTGCCGAGTGGGCCAACAGCATCACCGATCTGGTTCTGTACGAGCACTAGCCATGGCTGAGCAGCCCGACGCCCTGCAGCCGATCCTCACCAAGCTTTCCGCTGCGCGCACCCGCCTCATCATGGAGCGCCCCTTTCTCGGCGCGCTGGTGATGCACCTGCCGCTGAAGGTCGGCGGCGACTGGTGCACCACCACCGGCACCGACGCGCAGGCGTTCTATTTCAATCCCGGGTTCGTCGAAAACCTCTCGCTGGCGCAGACGCAGTTCGTGCTGGCGCACGAGGCGATGCACTGCGCGATGGGCCATACCCACCGCCGCAACCACCGGGTGAAGCGGCGCTGGGACGTGGCCTGCGACCATGCGGTGAACCTGATGCTGATCGAGGAAGGCCTGAAGCCGCCGCTGCACGGCATCCTCGCCGACCAGAACTTCATGACGCTGTCGGCGGAGGAAATCTACCCGCTGATTCCCGAGGACACGCCGGAGGAATCCTTCGACCAGCACTTGTTCGACAGCGACAACGAAACGGGCGCCAGCCCCGACGAGAATCAGCGCCAGGACGATCCCGACGCTGGCGAATCGGGCGGCCAGGGCAAGGAAGGCCAGAGCGAGGCCGAGGAAAAGCAGGGCAGCGGCAGTCAGGCCTCGCAGAAGCCGAACGAGCTGTCGCCGGCCGAGCGCGAGGAACTCGCCGAGCAGTGGAAGAACCGGCTCGCCGCCGCTGCCCAGGCGGCGCGCCAGGCCGGCAAGCTGTCGCAGTCGATGATGCGCTGGGTCGACGGCCTCTTGGCGCCGAGCCTGCCGTGGCGCGCGCTGCTGGCGCGCTTCTTCGCGGTCAACCAGCGCGACGACTATTCGTGGCGGCGACCGTCGCGGCGCGAAGGCGATGCGCTGCTGCCGCGCCTGTCGAGCGAGGGCATCGACGTGGTGGCGGCGGTCGACACCAGCGGTTCGATCAGCGACGACGAACTGCGCGAATTCGTCAGCGAGCTCGACGCGCTGAAAGGCCAGGTGCGCGCTCGCGTGACCCTGCTCGCGTGCGACAACCACGTCGCCGAAGCCGCGCCGTGGGAGTTCGAGCCGTGGGACACCATGCAGCTTCCCGCCGACATCGAAGGCGGCGGCGGCACCGATTTTCGCCCGGTGTTCGACTGGGTCGAGCACGAAAACCGCAATCCCAACATGCTGGTGTATTTCACCGACGCCGAAGGTGATTTTCCCAAGACTCCGCCGAATTACCCGGTGATCTGGCTGGTCAAGGGCAAGGGCGCGGTGCCTTGGGGCGAACGGGTGCAACTCAATTGAACCCGGCCGACGCCCAGCCCAACCGCGTGCGCAGCTTCCTGTTCGAGCAGCTCGACATCCGCGGCGCCTGGGTGCAGCTCGGTTCCGCCTGGCGCGAGATGACCGCGGGGCGCGATTACCCCGCGCCTGCCGCCGAACTGCTCGGCCAGCTGGCGGTGGTGGCCACGCTGATCACCGCCAACCTCAAGCAGGCGGGACGCCTCACGTTTCAGCTGCGCGGCGAAGGGGCGGTGTCGTTGCTGGTCATTGACTGCGACGAGCAGCTGCGTCTGCGCGGCATGGCGCGCACCGCCCCGGAAATCTCCGCAGGCAGCTTGCCGGCCCTGCTGGGCGACGGCGCGCTGACCCTGACCCTCGATACCGCCGACATGCGCCAGCCCTACGTGAGCCATGTGCCGCTGCAGGGCGACAGCGTGGCGGCGGTGTTCGAGCATTATCTGG
>DASTEA010000183.1:0-3470 GCA_035710075.1 Thiobacillus sp. | reverse complement strand
CGTCATACTGCCGTCGCCATGCCCTAACATCCTGTCTGCAAGCTGGGCGCATTCCATCAATGGAAGTGCCCATGCTCGGCGTGAGCAGCCCTGCCAGCCGCTATCGCGCCTCGCTGGCGAGGAGCAACATACTGGCAACATACAATACAAGCGTGATAGTTGCCCGCCTGCCCCGCTTTCTTCGCCGTGCCACTCGCATCAGCCTGCTGGCGCTGCATCTGGCATGGGGGGTGACGCTGGCGGGGCTGGTGTTTCCCTGGCTAAAACCGGCGCGACGCGACCGCCTCATCATGGCCTGGGCGCGGCGCTTGCTCAGGGTGCTCGGGGTGCGGGTGCGGATAACGCCGGCGCCCAGCCTGCCGGGCGGCGCGCTGCTGGTGTGCAACCACGTGTCGTGGCTGGATATTTATCTGATCTACGCCGCCCAGCGCGTGCATTTCGTTTCGAAATCCGAAGTGCGCGCGTGGCCGGTGGCGGGCTGGCTGGCGCACAGGACCGGCACCCTGTTTCTCGAACGCGGCCGTCGCGCCGACACCGCGCGCGTCAACGCCGAGATGCGCGCCCTGATGCAGGGCGGCGCCTGGGTCGCGGTGTTTCCAGAAGGCACCACCAGCGACGGGCGCGGGCTGCGGCGTTTTTTGCCGTCGCTGTTGCAGCCAGCGGTCGAACTGAACTGCCCGATCGTGCCGGCCGCCTTGCGTTACCGCACGCTGGACGACGCATACAGCGCCGCCCCCGCCTACATCGACCAGATGAGCCTGTGGCAGAGCTTCAGGCAAATCGTCAGCGAGCCTGGCCTCATCGCCGAACTGCGCTTTGACGAACCGATCCAGCCGAACGGCCACCGGCGCGATTTGGCCGCGCTGGCAGAAGCCGCCACGGCTAGGCTTTTGGGCGTTGCTGCATCGGACACGGCACCGCGAAAACCTGCCGGTCTTCCAGCCTGATTGCGCTCAGGCTGCCGCCCCACAGGCAGCCGGTATCCAGCGCGATCAGATCCGCCCGGTTGATCAGCCCGAGCGTCGACCAGTGGCCGATGATGATCGCCGCCCCGGCGCTCTTGCGCCCCGGCACCGCGAACCAGGGCATCCAACCTGCCGGCTGCGTGCCGGGCGCGCCCTTGTGGTGGAATTCCATCTCGCCTTCGACCGAGCAGTAGCGCAGCCGGGTGAACGCATTGACGATCACGCGCAGGCGCTCGATGCCCTGCAGATTTTCGTCCCAGGCGACGGGCGCATTGCCGTACATCTGCGCGAAAAAACTGCGGTAATGCGCACCCTGTAGCATCGCTTCGGCTTCCGCCGCCAGCTGCATGGTGTCGTCCAGCGTCCAGCCCGGCAGCACGCCCGCATGCACCATCAGATAATCGCCTTCGCGCCAGGCCAGTTTCTGCTGGCGCAGCCAGGCCAGCAGTTCGTCGCGGTCGGGGGCATTCAGGATGTCATCCAGCGTGTCGCCCTTGTGCCTGCGGCCAAACCCTTCGGCCAGCGCCAGCAAGTGCAAATCGTGATTGCCGAGCACACTGATGGCGGCACGCCCCAGGCTTTTGACGAACCGCAGCGCCGCCAGCGAGTCCGGCCCGCGGTTGACCAGATCGCCGACAAACCACAGCCGGTCGGCCGCCGGGTCGAATTTCAGTTGATCCAGCAAACGCAGCAGGGAAGCCTGGCACCCCTGAAGATCGCCAATGGCATAGGTGGGCATATAAAATACGGTCTCGTTTGTGTGCTGTGCTGACCCGCATCATAGCGCTCCCGCCTGAACCCCACGTGACACCCCTTCCGCGAAACCCTGTCTATGAAACCTGTTATTCGTCTGTTTTTCAAAACCGTGCGCGTCGTTCTTGGCCCGTTTCTGCTGCTTGGCGACCGGCTCACGCGCCCCAAGGGCATCGTGCGCCCCGCAGCCGAGCAGCAGGCCATCGACGCACGCACGCGGAATCTGGCGCTGTACTATTTTCCGACCTGCCCGTTCTGCCTGAAAACCCGGCGCACGATCCGGCGGCTGTCGCTCAAGATCGAGCTGCGCGACGCCAAGCACAGCACCGCCCATCGCGACGCCCTGATCGCCGGCGGCGGCAAGCCGCAGGTGCCCTGCCTGCAGGCCACCGACGCGCAGGGCCAGCAAACCTGGCTCTACGATTCGAATGCCGTCATCGCCTATCTTGACCGCGAATTCGGCGACTCGCCTGCGGCATGAGCCTGGTTGCCGCATTGAATTCGCCGCAGCGGGAAGCGGCGAAGTACCTCGACGGCCCCTTGCTGGTGCTGGCCGGCGCCGGCTCCGGCAAGACGCGCGTGATCACCCACAAGATTGCCTACCTGATCGGCGAGTGCGGCTACAAGCCGAGTTCGATCGCCGCCATCACCTTCACCAACAAGGCGGCGCGCGAGATGCAGGCGCGCGCCGCCAAGCTGACGCAAGGGGTGAACACCAAGGGCCTGATCGTCACCACCTTCCACTCGATGGGCTTGCGCATGCTGCGCGAGGACGCAAAGTTTGCCGAACTGAAACCGGCCTTCTCCATCCTCGATTCGGCCGACGCCGCAGGGATTATTTCTGAAATCCTGAAAACCACCGACAAGCAGGAAATCCGGCGCGCGGTGTCGCGCATCTCGCTGTGGAAGAACGAGCTGAAGTCGCCCGCCACCGCGTTGCAAACCGCCGAGGACGACAACGCGCGCGCCTACGCGAAAATTTACGACCGCTACGATGCGACGCTGCGCGCGTATCAGGCGGTTGACTTCGACGACCTGATTCGCCTGCCCGCCGAACTACTGGACACCCACCATGAGCTGCGCGAGAAGTGGCAGAACCGCTTGCGCCACATCCTGGTCGACGAATATCAGGACACCAACATCGCGCAATACCGGCTGCTGCAAAAACTGACCGGCGTGCGCGCGGCGTTCACCGCGGTGGGCGATGACGACCAGGCGATCTACGGCTGGCGCGGGGCGTCGGCCGACAACCTGCGGCAACTGCGCGAGGACTATCCGCATCTGCACCTAGTGAAGCTGGAGCAGAATTACCGCTCGACCGTGCGCATCCTGAAAGCCGCCAACAGCCTGATCGCCCACAATCCCAAGCTGTTTGAAAAACGCCTGTGGAGCGATCTCGGCCTGGGCGACGCCATCCAGGTGATGCCGACGCGCGACGACGAACACGAGGCCGAGTCGGTGGTCATGCGCCTCTTGTCGCACAAGTTCCAGCACCGCACCGAGTGGCGCGACTACGCCATCCTGTATCGCGGCAATTACCAGGCGCGCGTGTTCGAGAAGGCGCTGCGCAACGAGAAAGTGCCCTACCAGCTGTCCGGCGGGCAGTCGTTTTTCGACCGCGCCGAAATCAAGGACGTGATCGCCTACCTGCGCCTGATCGCCAACAGCGACGACGACCCGGCCTTCATCCGCGCGGTCACCACGCCCAAGCGCGGCATCGGCGCGGCCACCCTGGAAAAGCTCGGCCAGGTC
>DASTEA010000182.1:0-15463 GCA_035710075.1 Thiobacillus sp. | reverse complement strand
GCTGACCGACGCCGAACTGGTCGCGGTCTTCCTGCGCACCGGCATGGTCGGCAAAAGTGCCGTCGACCTGGGGCGCGAATTGATCGAGCGCTTTGGCGGCCTGGGCGGCCTGTGCCGCGCCGACAAAAAGGCCGCCTGTGCGGCGCCCGGCGTCGGCGAGGCCAAGTTTGCGCTGTTGCAGGCGGTGATGGAAATGGCACGACGCACGCTGGCCGAAGACATGCAGACGGGCGACGCGCTGACCTCCCCCACCGCCGTGCGCGACTACCTGCGGCTGATTCTGCGCAACAAGGAATACGAGGTGTTCTGCTGCGTGTTTCTCGATGCACAAAACCGGGTGATTGCGGTGGAAGAACTATTCCGCGGCACGCTGACGCAAACCAGCGTCTACCCGCGCGAAATCATCAAGCGTGCGCTGGCGCACAACGCCGCAGCGCTGATTCTGGCGCACAACCATCCGAGCGGCGTGGCCGAGCCCAGCCAGGCCGACCGCACCCTCACCCGCCGCTTGGCGGATGCGCTGGCGCTGGTCGACGTGCGCGTGCTCGACCATTTCATCGTCGCAGGCGCGTCCTCGCTGTCGTTCATGGAGTCCGGCCAACTCTGAATTGCCGCCAAACTTGCCTCGCGCTTGCAGGCTGTGGTATAAATCGCGGTTCTCGGGTTGGGCCCCATTGTTAACCCGGCAAGATAACCCGCATTGTTAACCCTCAATTTTGGAGCAGCGTCATGGCTCGCGTATGTGTCGTTACGGGCAAGAAGCCCATGGTCGGAAACAACGTTTCCCACGCCAACAATAGAACCAAGCGTCGTTTTCTGCCGAACCTGCAATACCGCCGGTTCTGGGTCGAGAGCGAGAACCGCTGGATCCGTCTGCGTTTGTCCACGGCTGCCCTGCGCACCATCGACAAAAACGGCATTGATGCCATTCTGGTTGACCTGCGCGCCCGTGGCGTCGCCGTTTAAGGAGAACCCCCATGGCTAAAGGCGGACGCGAAAAAATCAAGCTGGAGTCCACTGCGGGCACCGGCCACTTCTACACCACCACCAAGAACAAGAAAACCATGCCCGAGAAGATGGAGATCAGCAAGTTCGATCCCAAGGCTCGCAAGCATGTGATGTACAAGGAAACCAAGCTGAAGTAATTTAGCTTGGTGCCCAACAAAAAACCCGCCGATCGGCGGGTTTTTTGTTGGGCACTGGCAGGAGAGATACGCCTCCATGCCAGTGGACGGCCCGCAGGCCACCTCCTTTTATTACCTCAAGCGTAGCGTCGCAGGCGCACCGAAAATTCCTTCAGCGACTGGATGCCGCTGTCTTCGGCGCGGCGGCACCAGGCCTGCAGCTGCTCCAGCAGCTGTTCGCGGCTGGCAGTGGAGCGGCTCCAGATGGCGGCCAGTTCCTGGCGCATGCGATAGACGGTTTGCAGGCGCTCGCTCTTGCCCAGCAGGGTGTCGAGCGCGGCCTTGTCGGCCGCTGCGAGCTGGGTGGGCTCCTTGTGCAGCCAGCGGCGGAAGCTGTCGAAATTCCAGTTCTGCGGCAGATTCGCGCCCGCCTTCAGCTTGGCGATCTCGGCCATGCTGTCCGCGCGCACGCTCTTCACAAAGCGCGTCATCACGTCGTAGCGATGGGTGATGATGGCCTGCAGGGTGTCGAGGTCGCACAGCGGCTTGGCCGGCTGCCACTTCACCGTCGGCGCCAGCTTGCGCACGGTGGCGAGGCCGACGTAGGACATCAGCTTGATGTAGAGCCAGCCGATGTCGAATTCGTACCACTTGTTCGACAGCCGCGCCGAGGTGCCGTAGGCGTGATGGTTGTTGTGCAGTTCTTCGCCGCCGATCAGGATGCCCCACGGCAGGATGTTGGTGCTGGCATCCTCGCTGGCGAAGTTGCGGTAGCCCCAATAGTGGCCGATGCCGTTGATGATGCCAGCGGCGGTAATCGGAATCCAGGCCATTTGCACCGCCCAGATGGTCAGGCCGATGGGGCCGAACAGGGCGATATTGATCGCCATCATCAGCCAAATTCCTGCAACCGAGTGGCGGCTGTAGAGGTTGCGTTCCATCCAGTCGTCGGGCGTGCCGTGGCCGTATTTTTCCAGCGTCTCGATCACTTTTGCCTCGGCGCGGTACAGCTCGGAGCCCTCCCAGAAGACTTTTTTGATGCCGCGCGTTTGCGGGCTGTGCGGGTCTTCTGGAGTTTCGCATTTGGCGTGATGCTTGCGGTGGACGGCGACCCATTCCTTGGTGACCATGCCGCTGGTGAGCCACAGCCAGAAGCGGAAGAAGTGGCTGACGACGGGGTGAAGGTCGACGGCGCGGTGCGCCTGCGAACGGTGCAGGAAGATGGTGACGGCGGCGATGGTGATGTGGGTCAGGCCAAGGGCCACCACCACATAACCCCACCAGGGTAGATCGATCAAGCCAAGTTGCATGTTTCAAGTTCCATAAATAAGGACAGTTTCGAATGCCAATGTACGAAAAAACCCTATAAAAATCAAGGATTTTTCGCACCCTGGCGTCCGCGCAAGGGCAGGCGCGGCATGCCGCGCAGCGCTTGGGGGCGCCTGCTCCTTGCGGGCATGAAAAGCCGCCGGAATGGCCCACTTCCGTCGGGTGGGTTCGTGGGTGGATCGAGATCAGACATCCACGCCGTCAGTTCCGGAGGATTGCCGTGATCGACCCAATCTTGTGCAACACCCCCGGACAGGCGATCAAATGGGATGCTGTCCAGGCTCAGAAACCCAGGGTGAACTGTGCGGAAAGGATGTCGACCGAGGATTCGTAGCTGCCCACCAGAACGGCTGCACCCTCATTAATGCTCGCATCCTCGATGAAGAGATGCGCGTAGCCGACATCGAGCACGCTTTGCGGAGACAAGCGGTATTGAGCCCCGAAAGCGATCCAGGCGCGATCCTCATCGGGGATGCGCGCGGTGCGGTAGGCGTCGGGTACGGGCGTTTCGTCGAATGCCACGCCGCCGCGCAGCGTCAGCGTGTCGTTGAAATGATAGTTAGCGCCTACGGAATAGCGATAGCTGTCGTTCCAGTTTTCCTCGGTGGGTGTCCCCAGCACATTACCATTGGTGCGCACGATGCGCAGTTCCCTGAAATCGCTCCAGCCGGTCCAGGCGACATCCGCCAGAAGATCCCATTTCGAACTCAATTTGTGGAACAGGGAAAGCGAGGCCGAATCCGGCAGCGTGAGCTCCGCGTTCACCGGGCCGTTAAGCACGGTGAACGCGCTGAAGCCGACAGCGCCGCCCAGCGTCTGCTCGACCTCGGAACGGTAGGCGAGGCCGATACGGGTCGCCTCGCTCACCTGCCACAATGCGCCGAGGTTGTAGCCCCAGCCGTAATCGTCGCCCTTAACGGTGGCAAGTCCCGCCCCCGTCGAGTTGGTGAGCGTCGCCTCAGCATACTGGATGCTCAACCCCGCGCCGAGCGAGAACGATTCGCTCGCCTTCCAGGCAATAGAGGGGTTGAGATTGATTGTCTTCAGTTCGGACTTGATCGCTTGGGTACGCCCCGCCCACGTGGGGTCGTATTCGGTTTTCAATCCGAACGGAGCGTTCAGCCCCACCCCCAGATGCATATCGGGCGCCAGGCGGAAAGCGAAATACGCATTAGGCACCAGCGCCAGGTCGCCGGCGTCACCGCCATCGCCGCCGCCTATCAGGGACGTGCCGGAAAACTCCGCCTTATGCTTGATCAGATTACCGACCAGCACGACTTGGCGATCCGGCAGCATCGTCATGCCTGCCGGATTGAAGAAGATCGTGCTGGCGTCAGTAGCGGCCGCGGCCTGGCCGGCATAGGCATTGCCGAGGCCGCTGGCGTTCTGTTCGATCAGCGCGAATCCGGCGGCCTGCGCGAGATTGACGCAGCCGGTCAGGGCCAGGCTCAACGCCAGGCGATTGTATCGATGCGACATGGAAACTTCTCCCTTCGAAATATTCTTATGAACGCGCGAAATCGGCATACATCGCCTCCACCGCAGGCCGGTAACGGTCGAGCACCTGCTTGCGCTTGACCTTGAGCGTCGGCGTCAGCAAGCCGTCGTCCAGCGTCCAAGGAGTGAGGTCGGCGTGCAGGCGGCGGATCTGGGCATAACCCGGAAAGTGCTTGAGATGTGCGGCCACGCGCCGGGTGAGCGCCTTCACCACCCGGGGGTCGCGCAATGCTGCGGAATGCCCGGGGTCGGCACCGAGACTGGCGGCGAAGGCCTGCCAGTGTTCCTCGTTCAGCACAGTCAGCGCGGCCAGATAGGGTTTGCCCTCGCCGACGACCATCACCTGCTCGAACAAGGGGTCGAGCAGGATGGCGGATTCCATGTCGGTGGGCGAGATTTTCTCGCCGTTGTTCAGCACGATGATGTCCTTGATGCGCCCGACGATCGCGTAATGGCCGCTGGCGTCCCGGCTTGCCTGGTCGCCGCTGTGCAACCAGCCCTCGCTGTCGATCATGGCGCGGGTGGTCTCCTCGTCTTTCCAGTAGCCGCGCATCACGCAGCGGCTGCGCGTGAGCAGTTCGTCGTTGTCGCCGATTCTCACCTCGACGCCGGGCATGGGCTGGCCAATTCCGGAAGGCACATTGGAATCGGGCCGGTTGACGCACACCACCGGGCCGGTTTCGGTGAGTCCGTAGCCCTGATAGATCGGCACGCCGAGGCCGATGAACACGCGCGCAATCTCGGGCGAGAGCGCGGCGCCGCCGGAAATCGCCAGCTTCAGCCGTCCGCCCAGCCTTGCCGTGACCTTGGCCGCGACCAGCCTGTCGAGCAGCGGCCACAGCAGCAGCTCAAGGTGCCAGCTCGCCCGCCCCTGGCCACGCTCGAAGCGGCGCCAGCCGACCGCCACCGCCAGCTTGAACAACGTTCTGGCAAGCGGGCTTTTCTTTGCCAGGCCATCCTGGATTCGGCCGTACATCCGCTCGTAGATGCGCGGCACCGAGATCAGCACGGTGGGATGAATGTCCTGCAGATCCTGCGCCAACTGGGCGATGGCGCGCGCGTAGGCGACCTCGGCGCCGAGCAGCATCGGCAGGTAATAGCCGCCGGTGCGTTCCAGCGTATGCGACAGCGGCAGAAAGGACAGGAACACCTCGTGCGGCCCGAAGTCTGCGCATTGCGAGGCGTAGAACGCGTTCCACAGCAGGTTCTCGTGCGTCAGCATCACGCCCTTGGGTCGCCCCGTGGTGCCCGACGTATAGACGATGCTGGCCAGCAGGTCGGCGGAGAGATGGCGATCCGGGACCGGCGCGTCGGCCGCCGCCGCCAGCCAGTCGGCCGCCACCACGAAACGCGGGCTCCAGTCTGCCAGCCCGTTTTCCGGCGCGACCAGGCTGACGATGCGCCGCAGGCTGGGGGCCGAGCCGGCGATTTCGGCCAGATTCCGCAGCTGGAACCTGCCTTCGACCAGCAGCAATTTGGCGTCGGCGTGATCGAGAATATAGGCCGCGCTGTCCGGGCGGTCGTCGAGATACAGCGGAACCGTGACCAGACCCAGTGCCAGCGCGGCCTGGTCGAAGATCACCCACTCGACGCAGTTTTTCAGCATCACCGCCACGCGGTCGCCGGGGACCAGGCCTTCCCTCACCAGCGCGGCCTGCCAGCGCGTCACCTCGGCCGCCACCTGCGCCCAGGTGAAACTCACCCACGCAGCGTGCGCCTCGTCGAACTGGCGATAAGCAGGCTGATGCGGCGTCGCCGCGACGCGTGCGCGGAACAGGCCGCACAAGGTGCCCAGCACATCGGGGTGGAGCGGCGCAGCCATCATGTCAGGTCATCGGGCCGGCCGGAAGAAACAGCGCATGGGAAAGGACACCGCTATTCAAGCGGCGCCAGTGCCAGCTTGACCAGGACGGCGGCGAAAAAGCCGTCCGTTCCGTGCACGGCGGGCGACAGCTTGAGCATGGCGCCGGTATCGAGATCGATCTTGTTCTGCGCCAGCAATTCGTTCACCGGCAGCAGGGTAAAGCCGCCTTCCGCCAGCAGCGCCTCGACGATGGCTTCGTTCTCTTCCGGCAACAGGCTGCAGGTGGCATACACCAGCCGGCCGCCTGGCTTCAGCAGTTTGGCGGCGGCGCGCAGGATGGACGCCTGTTTCTGCGTCAACGCCGCCACGCTCTCCGGCGACTGGCGGAATTTCAGGTCGGGGTTGCGGCGCAAGGTGCCCAGCCCGGAGCACGGCGCATCGACCAGCACGCGGTCGAGCTTGCCCGCCAGCCGTTTCACCCGGGTGTCATTCTCGGACGCAATCAGTTGCGGCATCACGTTGGACAGGCCCGAACGCGCCAGCCGCGGCTTCAGCTTGGCGAGCCGCTTGTCCGCGACGTCGAATGCGTACAGGCGCCCGCTCGACGCCATCATCGCGCCGATGGCGAGCGTCTTGCCGCCCGCGCCGGCGCAGAAGTCGCACACCATTTCGCCGCGCCGCGCACCCAGCAGCAGCGCCAGCAGCTGGCTGCCATCGTCCTGCACTTCCAGGCTGCCATCGAGGAACAGCGGATGGCGGTTGATCGCCGGATGCTCCTTGAAGCGGATTCCCCATGGCGAGTAGGGGGTGGGCTCGACCGCCAGCCCCTCCTCGCGCAACTGTGCCAGCACGGTGTCGCGGTCGGCCTTGAACGCGTTCACCCGCACGTCCATCGGCGCGGGCTGCTGCAGCGCGCGGCCGAGGACGAGGATGTCGGCGTCGCTCATCACCGGCTGCAGTTTCTCGATCACCCACTCCGGCAGCTCGGCCGCCACGGGCAGCGGCAGCTCGTCGGTCTTGGCGTCGCGGATGTGCTGCACGAGTTCGGGCTTGGCGAATTGCTCCAGCGTCGCGCCGCTCATCCCGCGCGACTTGATCAGCCAGGCGATGATCAGTGTGCGCGGATTGGCCGCCGGCACCACCACCGACAGATAACGGTAGCGGCGCAGCACGCCGAATACGGCTTCGGCCACGAAGGCACGCTCGCGCGGGCCGAGCTTTTTATGGTCGCGGAAAAATGCCGACAGTTCGGAGTCGGCCGGACGCTTGAAGTCGAGCACCCGGTCGAGCGCCAGGGTGGCAAGTTGCAATAGGGGCGGGGTCAGTTCCATCAGCGGGGGCAGGCAGGTTGGCAGCAGGCGGCAGGCGTCATCCTGCCGGAAAGGTCATTCGTCTTCGCCGAGCTCAGGGTCCCAGCCCATTTCACGCGCACGCTCGACCGCCATCTTGTAGAGCGCGGTGTGACGCTCGCTCAGTTCGGGCGGCAGGCGGCTGGGCAGGTTGCCGTATTTGTCCCACTCGGCTTCGATTTTATCGGTCAGCGTCTGCATTTGCCCCAGCTGCCAGCCGCTGCAGTCCTCGGATTCGGGAATAAAGCCGAACAGCCAGCCGTCGAGCACGACGCGCGCCAGCATGGTGACGCCGTGCTTGTCCTGATAGAAGCCGGGATAGGTCTTGGTCTTTGTCATGGCTGCGGGTCTCGGTCTTTCGGATTTTCGTCGTTGGCCAGCGTGATCATAACGAGGCCGGCGGCATCGAATACGCCCGGCACATTGAGTGCCAGACGCGAGCGTTGGCGGTCTTTGGCGGGGTTCACGGAGGCGTCGAGCGCGTGAGGCGCAAGGATACCACCAAGCTCAGTCCGAACGCGCGTGCAACAGCCATTCGCGCCAGATGGCCACCGAGATTGCGAGCAGCACCGGCCCCAGAAACAGCCCGATCAGGCCGAAGGCATTGAGGCCGCCAAGCACCCCGAGAAACACCAGCAGGAGCGGAATCCGCGTCGCCCCGCTGATGACGAGCGGGCGAATCAGGTTATCGACCCAGCTCACCACCAGCGCACCCCATGCAAACAGGCCCAGCGCCGCCCCCGTTTCGCCGTGTGCCAGCAGGCTCAGCGACAGCCCGATCCACACCACCGGACCGACGAAGGGAATCAGCGACACCAGCGCGGTCACCACGCCCCACAACGCGGGCGCGGGCACGCCCGCCACCCAGTAACCCAGTCCGGCGAGCAGACCCTGCGCCAGCGCGGTGAGCACGATGCCGAACACGACCGCACGTACGGTCACGCCGACCGACTGGATGTAGCCGCGCGCCGCTTCGCCCAGCCAGCGCGTGGCCACCCCGCGAAACTGCGCCAGCACGCTGTCGCCGTGGCGATACAAAAAGAACAGCGCGAACACCGCCAAACCGAATTTCGCGACATTGCGCCCGACGCCGCCCACCACATTTTTCAGGTTGGCGACGTCGGTCAGGCCCAGCGCGGATATTTGCTCGCGCACCCAGCCCGGTTCGGCCTGGACACGCCGATACTGCCCGACGATCCACTCGCCGCCCGGCCAGGCAGCGACGCCGGCAGGCAGGGGCGGCAGACTGTCGTCGGCAAACTGCCTGAAGGTAGCCGACGCCACAGCCACGTCATCCACCACGCTCACCGTCATCCACAGCATGGGCAGCAGCAGGGTGGCCGCCACGCCCAGCGTCATCAGCAGCGCAGCGAGCCGGTCGCGCCCGGGCAGGCGGCGGCACAGCCACTGATGCAGCGGCCAGGTGACGTACGCGAGAATGCCCGCCCACGCCAGCGAGGCGAGAAAAGGCGACAACACCCAGAAGGTCAGCCCGAAAATAAAGATCAGGAACGCAAAGGCTGCGCCCCGGCGCGCGAGAGGGGAATCGATTTTTATTGGCATGGCTAGCCTCCGGCTTTGGTTGCTTGCGCTATCCGGGCAGCGCGGCCGCCGCGCGGTTCAGCCCGCCGCAGACTACTTCCGCGTCACCCACAGGCTGGCGAACATGAAGGTGGCGATGATAAGGCCAACGATGCCGAGCGACAGCCCCACCGTGATTTTGTAAAAATCGGCCACCAGCATCTTGGTTCCCACGAACATCAGCACCATGGCGAGGCCGTATTTCAACAAGTGGAAGCGGTCGGCCATGCCAGCCAGCATGAAATACATCGCGCGCAGGCCGAGGATGGCGAAGATGTTAGAGGTGAAAACGATAAAGGGGTCGGTGGTGACGGCGAAAATCGCCGGGATCGAATCGACCGCAAAGAACAGGTCGGACAATTCGATCATGACAAGCACCAGAAACAGCGGCGTGAACATGGGCACGCCGTTTTCCCACACCCAGAATTTCTCGCCGCGATAATCCGGCGTCAGCCGTATGTGGCGCCGGATCCATCTGAGCAAAGGATTGCGGTGCAGGTCCGGCTCGGCTTTGGCAAACATCAGCATTTTGATGCCGGTGACGACGAGGAAGGCGCCGAACAGATAAAGAACCCAGTGGAACTCCTGCACCAGCCAGGCGCCTGCCAGGATCATCGCGGCGCGCATCGCGATCGCCCCGATCACGCCGTAGATCAGCACGCGCCACTGGTACTCCGCCGGCACGGCGAAGAAGCTGAAGATCATCAGGAAAATGAAGATGTTGTCGACTGCCAGCGATTTCTCGATCAGGTAGCCGGTCAGGAACTCCAGCGCCTTGACGTCGGCCACCGCGCTGCCGTACACCCCCTTGAGGTACCACCACAGCCCGAGGCTGAATAGCATGGCGAGCGTAAACCAGACGAATGACCACGCCGCTGCCTCCTTGAAGCTGACCTTGTGCGCCTTGTTGCCGCCGACCAGGAACAGGTCGACGGCCAGCATCGCCAGCACGAAGCCGACGAACGCCGCCCACATCCAAGGCTCGCCGATATGCAGGGCAGCGTCCATACCTCCCCGGCGAGGATTAGATTACTGCCGCGCGCGCAGCGCCGCGATGCGCTCTTCCAGCGGCGGGTGCGTCATGAACAGGCGCTTCAGGCCGTGGGCGCCACTGCCGCTGATGCCGAATGCCGCCATCTTGTCGGGCAGCGGCTGCGGATGCAGGCTGCCCAGGCGCTCCAGCGCGGCGATCATGTTGGGCCCGCCGGCCAGGCTGGCGCCGCCACGGTCGGCGCGGAATTCGCGCTGACGCGAGAACCACATGACGATGATCGACGCGAGGATGCCCAGCACCAGTTGGGCAACGATGGTGGTCACCCAGAACGCCGGGCCGTGGCCGCGCTCGTTCTTGAATACGACGCGGTCGACGGTGTGGCCGATGACGCGCGACAGGAAGATTACAAAGGTGTTCACCACGCCCTGGATCAGCGTCAGCGTGACCATGTCGCCGTTGGCGATGTGGGCGATTTCGTGCCCCAGCACCGCCTCGGCCTCGTTGCGCTTCATCTGCTGCAACAGCCCCGACGACACGGCGACCAGCGACTTGTTGCGCGTCATGCCGGTGGCAAAGGCGTTGACGTCGGGTGCATCGTAAATGCCGACTTCCGGCATCCCGATCCCCGCGTCTGCGGCGTATTTGCGGACGGTGTCGACCAGCCAGAATTCGCTTGAGTTCGACGGCGTCTCGATCACCCGCACGCCCATCGTTTTCTTCGCCATCCATTTCGAAATGGCAAGCGAAATGAAGGCGCCGCCAAAGCCCATCACCGCGGCCATGATCAGCAGCGAAGTGAGGTTCAGTCCGGTCTCGGTGAGGTAGGGCTCGACGCCCAGAATGCGCATGGCGAGCGAGAGCACCAGCAAAATGGCCACGTTGGTGGCGAGAAATAAAACAATGCGCTTCATGATCTTCTCCTGTTAAAGCCCGGGGCGGATTGCGGGCAACCGCCCCTGCATAGACACACATCAGAATATAGATGTGGAACAAACAATAAAATTCGATTTTTGTACTGCTATTGTTCGATTTTACCGAACTGTTGACACGCCATGCTGAATTACAAGCACCTGCACTACTTCCGCACTGTCGCTAAGGCCGGCGCCATCAACCGGGCCGCCGAGAAGCTGCACCTGACGCCGCAAACACTGTCCGGCCAGATCAGCATACTGGAAGACCGCCTGGGGGTCGCGCTGTTCCGCCGCAGCGGACGCCGGCTCGAACTGACCGATGCCGGGCGCACCGCGCTGACCTACGCCGACGAGATTTTCGACGTCGGCGCCGAACTCGAGGAAGCCCTGCAAAACCGCCTTGCTGCGCGCGCCCATCCGTTTCGCGTCGGCATCGCCGACGTCGTGCCGAAAGCGATCGCCTATCAGCTGCTGGCGCCCGCGCTCACGCTGGCCGAGCCGGTCAAACTGATCTGCCGGGAACACGGACTGGAGCAGCTGGTCGCCGACCTCGCCATCCACCGGCTCGACATGGTGCTGGCCGACCGCCCGCTGCCGTCCAATATGGACATCAAGGGCTACAGCCACCCGCTGGGCGAATGCGGGATTGCCTTTCTGGCCGCGCGCGCAATCGCCGAAACGCTGAGCCCGGCCTTTCCGGCCAATCTGCATGGGACGCCCCTGCTGATCCCGGGCGAGGACAGTGCGCTGCGCATGCCCCTGTTGCGCTGGCTCGAACGCCGCGGCATCCAGCCCACCATCGTCGGCGAATTCGACGACAGCGCGCTGATGAGCGCTTTTGGCCAAGCGGGCGCGGGGGTGTTCCCGGTGCCGCTGACCACGGCGCAGGAGGTGATGCGGCAATACGAGGTGGTCGAACTGGGGCAGACCCTGGAAATTCGCGAACGCTTTTTCGCCATTTCAGTGGAGCGGCGCTTGAGCCACCCGGCGGTGCTGGCGGTGAGCGAGGCGGCGCGGCGCCGGTTTCAGCCGCAGGCCGCGGGCTGACGGGTCAGGCTGTGGCGTGATCGAGCCAGCGCACCGCCTCGGCTGGCGTCATGACCTGAAAGGCTGGCGCGCAGCGGCGGCGCAGCTTGAGCACCGCGCGATCCTTGCTGACCAGGCCATGCGCGCGGACGGCGGCGGCCAGCTCGATGAACTTCTGGTCGTCCGGATCGCTGCATTGTGGCAGGCCCACGTCCCCTTCAACCGCTCGGGCCGTTTGCGCCAGGACCTGGTAGCGCGCGGCCAGCGCCGCCTGCTGCGCCGGGTCCAAGCCGAATTCCGGATACGCCAGCACGCGCCGCAGTTCGTCCAGCGTGGCATCCGTCACTGCGCAGCGCACGCGTCCGGCTTCCAGCGCGAGCCGCAAGGGACGGGCAACCGCGTCGTCAAAATGCAGCAGGTCGAGCACCACGTTGGTGTCGATCACCAACAGCGGTTCAGTCAAGGCCGGCGTGCTCGGCGATGAACTCGCGCACCCAGTGCTCCGGCCTGGCGCTGGAAAAACGCCCGACGATCTCGCCCTTGACGAACAGCAGCACGGTGGGAAAGCCGCGCAGGCTGTAGCGCCCGGCCAGCTTCATGTTGGCGCCCTCGTCGACCTCAACCTTGGCCATGTGGATCCTGCCCGCGTGATGCGCGATGACGCGCTCCAGCACCGGCGTCAGCGCGCGACAGGGCGGGCACCAGTCGGCCCAGAAGTCGACCAGAATGGGCAGCGCGTGCGAGGCCTCGATCACGTCGCGCTCGAAATGTTCCAGGTGGGTATCAAAAATCAGGCCCGGGGCGGGCGGGGCGTGTAGAGGGGTCATGGCGTGGGATCAGTGGGTCGTCGCAGTTCGAGTCAATGCGCACCTATTTTGCCTCAAGGGCCGGCCTTTTCTGCTTGACCGAGCGCACGACCCAGGCACCCGCCTAAAAAACTGCTTCACCAAGGGGGCGAAGGGCTGCTATTTTTACGCCATGGAAGAGCGTTTTTATCGCGAACAGGAAATCGCCCGGTTGCCGGACTTTCTTCCCGCTGCCACCTACAACCTTGCGCACACGCTGCTGGCGCATGCCGGCAAATGCCTCTTCGTGCCGATGCGCAGCCTGCAGTACATGGCGGTACTGGATGCCGAAGAGTTCATTTTCGTCGACAGCCAGAACAAGGCCTGGGTCGAACTGGCCTGGCAGCATTTCCGCCCGCAAGCGCGCAGCGCACTCAACGAGCGCGTGCCGTTCGAGGTGGTGCATTACGCGCCGCAAGCCACGGAAACCATGAAGCGCCTGCCGGGCGAATTTCTCCAGGCCCTGCGGGTGCTCGCCGAGCGCGACCTGCCGCAGCAGGATGCGCGCGTGCTGCCGCTGGTGCGTCCTCCTCGCGCGCAATGAGCGCAGGGCGCCGGGCGGGAGAAACGCTCGCGAACCCCGCCGACTGGACGTCGACGGCACCGCGGTGTTAAAAGAACTGCATGCGCTTTCCGCCTCCTCCCAGCCTGTCATGAGCGATCGCATCGTTTTTTCGGTCCTGATCGTGGAAGACAGCGCGGACCTCGCGGCGAACATCGCCGACTATCTGGAAAGCCATGGCCATCTGGTAGACGTGGCGATGGATGGCGTCACCGGCCTGCATCTGGCGGTCACCCAGCCGCACGATGTCATCGTGCTCGACCTGATGCTGCCGGGAATCGACGGCCTCACCCTGTGCCGGCGCCTGCGCCAGGATGCGCAATCCCAGACGCCGGTGCTGATGCTCACCGCGCGCGCCACGCTGGACGACAAGGTCGCCGGCTTCGGCGAAGGCGCCGATGACTATCTGACCAAACCGTTCGAGCTGCGCGAACTGGAGCTGCGCCTCGCCGCCCTGGTGCGGCGCGCAAAAAGTGGCGAACGCCTCAACCGGCTGCAGGTGGCCGACCTCGTGTTCGACCTCGGCACCCGCGTGGTGCAGCGCGCAGGCCGCGCCCTCAGCCTGCCCCTGCTGCCGCTGCGCATCCTGGAACTGCTGATGAAGCGCTCGCCCAACGTGGTGTGGCGACGCGAAATCGAGCAGGCCGCCTGGGGCGATTCACCGCCCGATTCCGATTCCCTGCGCGTCCACATGCACACGCTGCGCGCGGCCATCGACCCGCCCGACCTGCCGCCGCTGCTGCACACCGTGCGCGGCGTCGGCTATCAACTGAAGGCGCCGGATGTTCCGCCTGCATAGCCTGCGCGCGCGCCTCGCCCTCTACTTCGCGGCTTTTGGCGCGCTGCTCAGCGTGGTCATGGCGGTGATGATGTACCAGTCCGCCCACGACCTCAGCGTGCGGCTGGTGGACGAAACCCTGACCGCCGAGCTCGACGACTACATCGCCCGCCGCGCGCGCAACCCCCGCTCGCTGCCGCCGTCCACCGTCATCCTGCAGGGCTATGTGCAGGAAGCCGGCAAGACGGACGGCGTACCGGATTACCTCGCCAAGCTGCCACCCGGCCGTCACGAAGTGCGCGTCGGCGACCTGTTCTACCGGGCAGCCGTGCTGGACCGCGACGACGTCCGCTACTACCTGCTTCACGACATCACCCTCAAGCTCAAGCGCGAGCGGCGCTTTGCCCAGCAGCTCAGCATCGTTGCCGTCACCATGACCCTGCTCTCCGCCCTGCTCGGCATTCTCCTTTCCGGCGCAGCGACCGCGCCGGTGCGCGATCTGGCTGCGCGCGTGCGGCACCGCCGCCCGGAAGACTGGAGCGAGCCGCTGGTCGAACATTTTCACGACCGCGAAATCGAGGAACTGGCCGGCGTGTTCGACCGCCAGTTGAGCCGCATGCGCGCCTTCATGGAGCGCGAGCGCGCCTTCGGCGCCGACATGAGCCACGAATTGCGCACCGCGCTGGCCGTCATCCTCAGCGCCACCGAAGTGCTGCTGGACGACGGCACATTGAACGAAAAACAGAAAGCGCGCGTGCAGCGCATCGATCGCGCCGCCCACGACATGGCCGAACTCGGCACCGCCCTGTTGCTCATGGCGCGTGAAGACCACGCCCAGCCCGCGGGCGGCTGCCAGGTCGCCGCGGTGGTCGAGGAGGCGGTGGAAAGACAGCACCATGTGCTCGGCAGCAAACCGGTTGCGGTGAACGTGCAAACCGATCCCGCTCTTGTCGTCGCCGCCGATTGCGGGCTGGTCGATATTCTGGTCAGCAACCTGGTGCGCAACGCCTTTTCCTATACCGACGCCGGCAGTGTCACCATCCACCAGGACAGCCACAGCCTCGTCATCTCCGACACCGGCCGCGGCATCCCCGCCGACGCCGTCGACCAGGCCTTCCTGCGCCACTTCCGCGACATGGCCAGCACCGGCGCCGGCATCGGCCTGTCACTCGTCAAGCAGATCTGCGACCGCTACGGCTGGCAGGTTAGGCTGGAAAGCGGGGCGCAGCAGGGGACGACGGTGACCGTGGTGTTTGCGCGGTAAGGGACTGGAGCGCTCGTGAGAAATCGCACGACGACGGCCCCAGCGATGCTCAACGATCCGGCGGTCGCATGAGATCTACGCGTAGCCAGCACAATTGCTGCCAAGTACCGAATCCATTCACACCTGTAAGGAGTTTCTGCAGTGGACATTCCACGGATCTTCAACATCACCGAAAGTGCTCACCGCATCCATAACCCGTTCACTCCCGAAAAGCTCGCCACTCTCGGCGCGGCGTTGCGCCTGGAACCGGGCACCCGTGTCCTCGACCTCGGCAGCGGTTCGGGCGAGATGCTGTGCACCTGGGCGCGCGATCACGGAATCAGCGGCACCGGTATCGACATGAGCCAGTTGTTCACCGAGCAAGCCAAACTCCGCGCTGAAGAACTCGGCGTCGCCGAT
>DASTEA010000181.1:0-3262 GCA_035710075.1 Thiobacillus sp. | reverse complement strand
TTCAACTTCGAGGAAGCGACGCGGCTGGCGATCGAGGCCGGGGCAGCGCGGCGGGTGAACGACGCCGAGGCTTTGATGACGAATGCGTTGCAGCTGCTGAACGATAAGCCGGCGCGCGCCCGAATGAGCGAGGCCGGCCTGGCCTTTGCGGCGCGCCATCGCGGCGCGGCGGCGCGCGTAGAAGGGCTTGTTTCTCCCCTACTTAAGGCCTAGCAACGCTTATTACGGCGCTGCGGGTGGTTCCACGGCGGGCTGTTCGGCAGCCGGCTGCTCCGGCGTCGGTTGCGGCGCCTGCGGCGGACGCAGATGCTGGTCGATCAAGAGCAGGTCGTCGGGGCTGAGGCTGCCGACGGCGGCCTTCAGCGACAGCCCTGACAGCAGGTAGGCGTAGCGCGCGCCGGCGAGGTCGCGGCGGGCGGACAGCACCTGCTGCTCGGCGTCCAGAACGTCGAGGTTGGTGCGCACGCCGACGTCCAGGCCGAGCTTGGTGGAATCGAGCTGCGCCTGGGTCGAGACCAGCGCTTGCTCCAGCGCACGCACCCGGGCGACGCCGCTGTTGACGTTGAGCCAGGCCTGGCGGGCCTGCAGGCCGGCTTCGCGGGTGGCGACTTCGACATCCTGGCGCGCCTTTTCCTGGTTGGCGACTGCTTCGCGCACGCGCGAACTGACCAGCCCGCCCTGGTAGATCGGCAGGTTGAGCTCAAGGCCCACGCTGGCGATGCGGGTGTCGAGCTGGGTGGCGCCGAAATTCTGGTTGTTGTTGATGCTGTAGCCGGCGACGGCGTCCAGCGTCGGATAGTGGCCGGCGCGGTTGCGCTCGACTTCCTGGTCGGCGATGGTCTTGGCGATGCGCTGGATTTCGGCCTGCAGGTTGCCCTCTGCGGCGCGCGCGGCCCACTCGTCGAGGCTGCCGGGTTCGGCCTGCAGCAGTTTGTTGTCGACCAGGCTGTCGAGGGTTCCGGCCGGCTTGCCGATGAGTTTTTCCAGCGCGCGCAGGCGAATGTTGAGGCTGTTCTGCTCGGCGATTTCCTGTGCCACGGCGAGGTCGTAGCGCGCCTGCGCTTCGTGGGTGTCGGTGATGGTGGCGGTGCCGACTTCGAAGTTGCGCTTGGCGGCGGCCAGCTGCTCGGTGATGGCGGCCTTCTGCGCATTGATGAAGGCAATGTTGTCCTGCGACTGCAGCACGTCGAAATACGCCTGCGCGACACGCAGGATGAGATCCTGCCGCGCCACCTTCAACTGCATTTCGGCGATCTTCACCTGTTCCTTGGCCTGCGCGTACTGCACCCAGTTCTGCTTGCGGTACAGCGGCTGCGCGGCAGTGAGCGACACGCCGTTGGAGGAAAATTCGGTGTCGCCAAAATCGGTATCGACGTCGTTGTAGCGCACGTTGGCATCCGCATTGACGTTGGGCAGCAGCCCGGCGCGGCCCTGCACCGCCTTTTCCTGACCGGCCTGATAAGCCGCACGGGCGGCGGCGTACTGCGCGTCATAGCTCAGCGCGTCGCGGTAGGTGTCGAACAGGTTGGCGGCTAGGGCGGGAGGCGCCAGCGCCAGTGTCAGTGCGATGAAAAGGGGCTTGAGTGGCATGTGAATCAGTCCTTGAAAGTCGGGTCAGTAGCGCGGCATGGCTGGATCGACCTCGTCGGCCCAAGCCGCGACGCCGCCCGACAGATTGATGACATCGCTGAACCCTGTGCTTTCAAGATAGCGTGCCGCGTGAAAACTGCGCACCCCATGATGGCAGATGACCACCGTTTCTGCGGCTTTGTTTAATTCCTGCAGGCGTGCCGGCAGTTCGCCCATCGGGATCAGGACCGCGCCGGGCAGACGGCACAGGTTCCACTCCCACGGTTCGCGCACGTCGAGCAGCACCGGCGTGTGTCCGGTCTCGATATGGGCGGCGAGTTCGGCGGGACGGAACTGGCGCATGGCGGCGGCCTCAGAACACGAACGCGGCAGGCTGCGGCGCGTTCTGCAACGGCGCCACGCAGGTTTCGAACAGCGTCACGCTGCGGGTGGCGCCCGGGGCCGTGCGGGTGATGAGCTGCGCCTGCATCACCGGCGCCTCGCCGACGATGGCGAACAGCCGTCCACCGGCCCTGAGGCGGCGCAACCACGCGTCCGCCAGCAGGGGCGTCGATCCGGTCAGCACGATCACGTCGAAGCCGGCTTCGTCGGGCCAGTCGCGGGCGGCGTCGGCGCTATGCAGCACCACATTGCCGAAGCCGTGCGCGTGGAGTTTCTGTGCAGCGGCGGCGGTGAACTCGGGGATGATGTCAACCGACACCACCTCGGCGGCCTGGGTGGCCAGCAGGGCGGTGAGGTAGCCGCTGCCGGTGCCGATTTCCAGCACGCGGTCGCCGGGGCGGATGGCGAGTTCCTGGATCACCCGCGCTTCCAGTTTGGGCGTCCACATAAACTGGCCGTGGCCGAGCGGGATTTCCATGTCGACAAAGGCCAGCAGCTGGTGCGCGGGCGGAACGAAGTCTTCGCGGCGCACCCTCAACAGCAGGTCCAGCACGCCCTGATTCAGTACATCCCAGGGGCGGATTTGCTGCTCCACCATGTTGTAGCGCGCCTGTTCCATGTCCATGCCGTACCCTTGAATATCAATAAGTTAGATGGGGTCTTACCTTGCAATTATTCCACATTTCGGCTAACTTTGGCCGCTTGCCAGGGGTCTCCAGCCTGCTGCTTTGCGGGATGGAGTGAGACATACCCTTTGAACCTGATGCGGTTGAGACCGCCGTAGGGAGGCCGACACCGGCCTCCGTTTTCATCCAAGGAGGCTGTTCAGCAGCCTCCAAGACTTTCCAGCGAGGTGTGTTTGACGCCTCCTGCTTTTCCGGAGCGCCACCATGACCGCCGCCATACCCAAGCAAGCCCCCCAATTCACCGCCGCCACGGCGCACGTCGACGCCCTCGCCGTCCAGCCGTTGCCCAATTCGCGCAAGATCTACGTCGAGGGCAGCCAGCCCGACATCCGCGTGCCGATGCGCGAGATCAGCCAGGACGACACGCCCACCAGCATGGGCGGCGAGAAGAACCCGCCGATTTTCGTCTACGACTGCTCGGGGCCCTACTCCGATCCGGCGGCGAAGATCGACATCCGCACCGGCCTGCCCGCGCTGCGCACCCGCTGGATCGAGGCGCGCGGCGACACCGAGGTGCTGGGTGACCTGAGCTCGGAGTACGGCCGCCAGCAGGCGGCCAACCCCGCGCTCGCCGCGATGCGCTTTCCCGAGCTTGCCCGCACCCC
>DASTEA010000180.1:0-4317 GCA_035710075.1 Thiobacillus sp. | reverse complement strand
GATGTCGGCGCCGAGTTTTTCGGCCAGCACGGCGAGCTCGTTCATGAAGGAAATGCGCGTCGCCAGCATGGCGTTGGCGGCGTATTTGGTGAGCTCGGCGCTCCTCACATCCATCACCGTCAGGCGGTCACGGTTGCGCTGGAATGGCGCGTACAGCTGGCGCAGCAAAGCCGTGGCGTGCTCGCTGTCGGTGCCGATCACGATGCGGTCTGGCTTCATGAAATCGTCCACCGCCGCGCCCTCTTTGAGGAATTCCGGGTTGGAAGCGACGTTGAATTCGATCGCGACGCCGCGCTTTGCGAGTTCTTCCGCAAGCGCCGCCCTCACCCTGTCGGCGGTGCCGACGGGAACGGTCGATTTGTCGACCACCAGTTTGTAGTCCGTCATGTGGCGGCCGATGTTGCGTGCGGCGGCCACCACATATTGCAGGTCGGCCGAACCGTCCTCGTCCGGCGGGGTGCCGACGGCGATGAACTGGATCTGGCCGAATCCTACGGATGCCTCGATGTCGGTGGTGAAGTGCAGCCGGCCTGCGGCGACGTTGCGCCTCACCATGTCTTCCAGACCCGGCTCGTAAATCGGAATGCCGCCGCCTTTCAGCATTTCGATCTTGTTCGGGTCGAGATCGAGGCACAGCACCTCGTTGCCGACTTCCGCCAGGCAGGTTCCGGTCACCAGGCCCACGTAGCCTGTGCCGATCACGGTAATTTTCACAGCGTCTTCTCCCTAAGCATGTCGGACTGGATCTGTTTGAGCGCGCCCAGCGGATCGGCCGCGGCCGTGATCGGGCGTCCGATCACCAGGTCGGTCGCGCCGGCACGCAAGGCTTCCGCCGGCGTCATCACGCGGCGCTGGTCACCCGCATCGAAGCCTGCCGGGCGGATGCCTGGCGTCACCAGGCGGAAATCGGCGCCCACATCGGCGCGCAGCAATGAAGCCTCCTGCGCCGAGCAAACGACGCCATCGAGTTTGCAGGCTTGCGTCAGACGCGCCAGACGCAGCACCTGGTCGGCGGGCGCCGCGGAAATGCCGACTTCGATCAGGTCCTCGGCACTCATGCTGGTCAGCACCGTCACCGCAATCAAGAGCGGCCGCGCCGGCTTGTCCCCGGGCCGTTCACGCGGGGGCAGCCCGGCCAGAGCCTGCTGCGCCGCCGTCATCATGCGGCGTCCGCCCGCCGCATGCACGTTCAGCATCCACACTCCCAGCCCCGCCGCCGCACGGCACGCCGCTGCAACGGTATTGGGAATGTCGTGAAATTTCAGGTCGAGGAAAACCTCGAAGCCGCGCGCGACCAGCGCGCGCACCAGGTCAGGCCCCGCCACGGTGAACAGCTCCTTGCCCACCTTGAGCCGGCACAACGCCGGATCCAGCCGATCAACCAGCGCCAGCGCCGACACCGCGTCGGAAAAATCCAGCGCGACGATAATTTTATGCGTCATCCGTTATTCCCTGATCCCACAATCCCGCCCCCGGGGTTCACCCCTCGCTCTCGCGTCGTTCGGGGTCGAAACTATCCCAGCGCCCGCACGCCGGGCAGCGCCAGAAGAACTGCTTGGCCTTGAACCCGCAGCTGCCGCACTGGTAGCGCATCATGCGCTGGCTGTGCGATGCGACCAGGCTTTTTTCCACTTGTAGCAACTCGCGCTGTTCGGGGCTGGCATTCATAATTTCGGCCTCCAGCAGACGATCCAGCGTGCGCAGGGTGGGGTTGCGCCGCAGTTCCTCGCGCGCCAGCTGGCTGGCCGCCGCCGCGCCCTCGGTTTCAGACACCGCCAGATACAGGGCGTTGAACACGTCCTGCGACGGTTGCCGGGCATACAGCGCACGCAGCCACTGCACGCCTTCGGCCAGCCGCCCCAGCTGCCGATAGCTGCCGAGCACGCGATCCACCACCAGTGCCATGTGCGACGTGTTCTGCGTTTCAACCAGACGCCAGTCGGCAATCGCGGCCTCGTGTCGTCCCGCCGCCGCGTCGAGATCGCCCGCCATCAGGTTGGCGCGCACCGACTGGCGATTGCTGGCCAGCGCCTGCTGCAAATGGGCTGCCGCGGCGTCGGGATTGCCCCTGGCCGCTTCCTGCAGCGCCAGTTCGCAATAAAAGTGCGCGATGTCGGCATTGAGCGGCTTGCTGGTGTCCTTCTCCAGCAGGCGTGCCGCGTCGATGGCCTTTTGCCAGTCCTTTTCCTGCACGTAGATTTCCAGCAGATAGGTCCGCGCCCGCCCATGTTGCGGGGTTTCCAGAAGTTTGCCAAACACCTGCTCGGCGCGGTCAAGCAGCCCGGCCTTCAGATAATCCTGCCCCAGTTCGCTCATCGCGCGCAGGCGCTGGTCTTCAGCCAGGCCTTCGCGCTCAAGCAGGTTTTCGTGCATGCGAATGGCGCGCTCGAGTTCGCCACGGCGGCGAAACAGGCCGCCCAGCGCAAAGTGCAGGTCGATGGTTTGGGGTTCGAGTTTGACGACTTCGAGAAAGGCTTCGATGGCCTTGTCCGGCTGCTCGTCGAGCAGGAAATTCAGCCCGCGGAAATACGAATTGGGCAGCGCGCGCGATTCGGTCACCACCTGACGAATGTCGACCCGCGCCGCCAGCCAGCCCAGCACAAAAAACAGGGGAAACGCCAGCAACCACCAGAATTCGAATTCCATGGTGCGTCAGACGCCGGGCATGTCGGTCTGCATGTCGGTCCGCATCATCGTCGTGGTGTCCACCCCGGCCATCTGCGGCCTGAGGGAAAGCTCGCGCCGCAGGCGGAACAGGGTCGGCAGCAAGGCCAGTGCCCCCGTCAGTGCGCCCAGCATAAATGCCAGCCCCAGCATGACGATCAGCGGCGCCTGCCAAACATAGTCCAGGTAGGAATAGAAGGTGACGCTATGGCTGTTTTTCAGGGCAAAGCCCAGCACCAGCAGAAACACCAGCAGTTTCACCGCCAGCCCCAGATAACGTGTGATATTTTTCATGATTGATCGCGCCAGATTGGCGTCCATTCTACCTTTGCAGGCAGGCTTCAAAAAGTGCGGCGAAAAAAAACGGCGCTCAACGCGCCGTTTTCATCCTACTTGCATGACGTTACCCGCAGGGGGCAAGCCGTGATTGTAGCGCCGGTAAACCGGCAACAAGCACGCTCATAGCGGGAAGTCCACCCGATCGCGCAACTCCTTGCCCGCCTTGAAGTGCGGCACATACTTGGCCGGCACCTGCACGCGCTCGCCCGACTTGGGGTTGCGCCCAAGACGGGCGGGACGGAAGCTCAGGCTGAAACTGCCAAAGCCGCGGATTTCGATCCGCTCGCCGCGCGACAGGTTTTTTGCCAGCGCGTCGAGGATCGTCTTCACCGCCATCTCGATATCCGCAATCGAAAATTGCGAATGTCGCGCCGCCAGTTGAGCAATCAGCTCGGACTTGGTCATCGATTACTCGGCGTTCTTGTTGTCGAGCTTGGCCTTCAGCAGTGCGCCGAGGTTGGTCGAACCCGTGGCGGCGGCCGAGCTGTCAGCTGCAAGTTTCTTCATCGCCGAATCCTGCTCGGTCATGTCCTTGGCCTTGATCGACAGGTTGATCACGCGGTTCTTGCGATCGACGTTGATGATCATGGCTTCGATTTCGTCGCCTTCCTTGTAGTGGGTGCGCATGTCTTCGACGCGGTCACGCGAGACTTCGGATGCACGCAGGTAGCCTTCCATGTCGCTGTCCAGCTGCACGGTGGCACCCTTGGGTTCCACGGTCTTGATGGTGCCCTTGACGATGCTGCCCTTCTCGTGGCCGGTCGCGTAGCTGGTCAGCGGATCGCCTTCGAGCTGCTTGATGCCGAGCGAAATGCGCTCGCGCTCGAGATCGATGCCCAGCACCACGGCTTCCACGTCCTGGCCCTTGCGGAAGTTGCGCACGGCTTCTTCGCCGGGCAAGCTCCACGACAGGTCGGACAGGTGTACCAGGCCGTCGATGCCGCCCGGCAGGCCGATGAACACGCCGAAGTCGGTGATCGACTTGATCGCGCCGCCGACCTTGTCGCCCTTCTTGTGGTTCATCGCGAAGTCTTCCCACGGGTTCGACTTGCACTGCTTCATGCCGAGCGAGATGCGGCGCTTGTCTTCGTCGATGTCGAGCACCATGACTTCGACTTCGTCGCCCAGCTGAACGATCTTGGAGGGGCTGACGTTCTTGTTGGTCCAGTCCATTTCGGAGACGTGCACCAGGCCTTCGATGCCTTCCTCGATCTCGACGAACGCGCCGTAGTCGGTCAGGTTCGCGACCTTGCCGAACATGCGGGTGCCCTGCGGGTAGCGGCGTGCGATGCCGACCCACGGATCGTCACCCAG
>DASTEA010000179.1:0-3642 GCA_035710075.1 Thiobacillus sp. | reverse complement strand
CTCCCGCCCGGATGCGGGCTGCGGCCTCTATCAGCATCTGCTATTTGGAACCCGCGCCGGCGCCTGCTATCAAATAGATAGTCCGCTGTCACCGGGAGCCATCATGAGCACGCACACCGAACCCGCCGTTTTCCATCCACGTGCATTCGAAATGAATCTGCCGGGCATCCGCCGGGTGAGTTTCGATCAGCCCTTTCACTGGCTGCGCGCCGGCGCACAGGACCTGGCCAGGGCCTGGCCGCTGAGCCTGTTCTATGGCGCCATCTTCGCGCTCCTCGGCTACGGCCTGGTGCACGGCGCGTGGGGCAACGCCCATCTGGCGATGGCGCTGACCTCCGGCTTCCTGTTCGTCGCGCCGCTGCTGGCCACGGTGTTTTACTTCCTGAGTCACCGGCTGGAACACCATCACAAGCTGCCCTCTCTTTTCGTCCCCCTGCTGTCGTGGCGCGCCAACCCCGCCTCGCTGGGGTTGTTCACCGTGATGTTGGTGTTTGTGCTGATTTCCTGGGAGCGCCTTTCGGCGATTCTGGTCGGCCTTTTTCTCAGCGGATCGGGCATTGGTGGCCTCTCCGATTTGCTGACGCTGGGTGCGGTGCGGCAACATACCGATTTCGTGCTGGCCTACCTGGCCTTCGGCGCCGTGCTGGCGCTGATGATGTTCAGCGTTTCGGTGGTATCGCTGCCCATGATGCTGCACCGCAAGGTCGACTTCGCCACCGCGTTGATGACCAGCTTCCTGGCGACCCGGTTTAATCTTCCGGTGATGCTGCTGTGGGGCGCGCTGATCGCCGGCCTTGTCGCAGTGGGGATGGCGACCAACTTCATCGCCATGGTGGTGATCTTCCCCTGGCTGGGGCACGCCAGCTGGCATGCCTACCGGGAGCTGATCGAGCGCGAATAAATGTGTCCCCCGCTTTGGTAAAATTTAACCAAACGCCCGCCTTGCATGGGGGATGATTTGCCTTCATATTACGAATGCAGTGTGAATGTATTGATGTGCGCTCACCCAACCCGACTCCCACGGAGAACGTAATGATGATGAAATTGATGATGACGGCAGCGACTGCTGCGCTGCTCTTGTCCGGCGCAGCTTCCGCCGACGACTCCGGCCAGGCGCTGGCCCAGAAGAACGCCTGCATGTCCTGCCACGGCGTCGACAAGAAGATCGTTGGCCCCGCTTTCAAGGAAGTGGCAAAAAAATACGCCGACGATAAAGCTGCGAAAGACAAGCTGGTTGCCAAGGTGAAAACCGGCGGCAAGGGCGTGTGGGGCCAGATCCCGATGCCGCCGAATCCGGGCCTCAAGTCCGAAGATGCGGAAAAGATCATCGAGTGGGTGCTGAGCCTGAAGTGATCTGACTGAAGCAACAATGACAAAGGCCGACCTCGTGTCGGCCTTTGTCATTGTTGCAAGCGTGTTTTTGCCGCAAGTTTGTTATTGTTGCGGCCAATAATAATTGCAGGGAGCGCAAGTGGCGATCCGTCCTTATCTCTTCATGGCAGCCGCAGGGCTGTTCCCGCAGATTGCACAGGCCGCCGAGTCCGGCCAGATCGATGCCTTCTTCGGCACGCTCAACGCTTATCTTGCCAGCGTCATTTTCTTTGACGTCTTTCCCGGTGAGCCGGTGATGCCCTTCATCGTCGCCTGGCTGATCGTCGGCGCGGTCTATCTCACCTTCCGCTTCAGCTTCGTCAACCTGCGCATGATGGGCCACGCGTTTGCCGTGCTGCGCGGCAAGTACCGCACCGTCGACGACAAGGGCGAGGTCAGCTCGTTCCAGGCGCTCACCACCGCGCTGTCGGCCACCGTGGGACTGGGCAACATCGCCGGGGTGGCGATCGCGATTTCCATCGGCGGGCCGGGCGCGACGTTCTGGATGATCGTGGCGGGCTTTCTCGGCATGACCACCAAGTTCACCGAGGCCACGCTGGCGCAGCGTTATCGCGAGATCCGCCCCGACGGCCACATCATGGGCGGGGCGATGGAATACCTGTCGAAGGGATTCGCCGAATTCAAGCTGCCGCGCACCGGCAAGGTGCTGGCCGGCATGTTCGCCGTGTTCACCGTGCTCGGCTCGTTCGGCGCCGGCAGCGCGTTCCAGGTGAGCCAGTCGCTCGGCGCGGTGCAGGAGCAGATCCCTTTCTTCAACGACACGCCGATCGCCTACGGCCTCATCGTCGCGCTGGCGGTGGGGGTGGTCATCATCGGCGGCCTGCGCCGCATCGCCCACGTCGCCGAGGCGGTGGTGCCGACCATGGTCCTGATTTATCTGGCGGCCTGCCTGTGGATCATCCTCGGCAACGCCGAGCAGGTGCCCCAGGCGCTGGCCAAGATCTTTACCGAAGCCTTCTCGCCGATCGCGGTGGCGGGCGGCATGGTGGGGGCGCTGGTGCAGGGCTTCAAGCGTGCGGTGTTTTCCAGCGAGGCCGGCCTCGGCTCGGCGGCCATCGTGCACTCGACCGCCTCGGTCAAGTATCCGATCCGCCAGGGCATGGTCGCGCTCTACGAACCCTTCATCGACACCATCGTCATCTGCACCATGACCGCACTGGTCATCGTCATCACCGGCGTATACAGCGACCCCGCCACTCTGGCGATTCGCGAGGCCAGCAAAGGGGCGGCGCTGACCTCGGTGGCGTTTGCCACGGTGTCGGACTGGTTCCCGATCATCCTCACCGTGTCGGTGGTGCTGTTCGCCTACAGCACCATGATCTCGTGGTCCTATTATGGTGAACGCTGCTGGGCCTACCTGTTCGGCGAGCGCACCTCGATGGTCTACCGCGTGCTGTTCCTCGCCTTTATCGTCGTCGCTTCGGTGGCGAGCGCGGCCAACATGGTCGATTTCACCGACCTCCTGGTGCTGGCGATGGCCTTCCCCAACCTGCTGGGCCTCTATCTGCTGAGCGGCAAGGTGCGCGCGATGCTGACGGATTATCAGGACAAGCTGAAGAGCGGCGAACTCGATCGCGAGAAGCAGCCGGGCTAGCCAGAGGATGGGTAGGAAGCCCGCCCCCGGGCCGATTGCGGCCGGTTGCGCGGTGCGGGTGATCGCGGGTTTAGCGGGTGTGGTTTGAGTTGAAGCGGTACAGCTGGCGCTCGGTCAGCACCGCGTCGAGCGGCATGTCCCAGGGCTCGTGCGGCAGCGCATCCACCCGCTGGCATTCGTAGGCAATCCCAATCAGGCGCGGCTTGCGCCACATACGCCGGTGCCGCATGAATGCCAGCGTCGCGTCGTAAAAACCGCCGCCCATCCCCAGGCGGTTGCCTTCAAGGTCGAATCCCACCAGCGGCATCAGCAGCAGGTCCAGCTGGCGTGCGCGCAGCGGCCGCGCATCAACGGGCTCGGGGATGCCATAGCGGTTAGGCTTCATGCGCGTGTTGCGGCCCACCCGCCCGAACTGCATCACCCGCCCCCGCCGCGGCAGCACCGGCAGATAACACTCGCGGTGCATCCACAAGGCCTGGTTGAGGAGGGGGTGGGCGTCGAATTCGCCGCCTTGCGGCAGATAAAAGCCGATGCGCTGCGAACGCAGCAACAGCCCGTGGCGCAGCGCCAGCCGCAGAGAGGCGCGCGCAGCCTTGCGGCGCTCGGTTGGCGTGAACGCGTTGCGCGCAGCCTTGAGCTGTCGTCTGAGGGTGTAT
>DASTEA010000178.1:0-3447 GCA_035710075.1 Thiobacillus sp. | reverse complement strand
GCACATCTTGGGAATCTGCGTGGTCTTGCCCGAGCCGGTCTCGCCGCACAGGATCAGCACGCGGTTGGCCTGCAGCGCGGCAAGGATGTCGTCGCGGCGCGCGCTGACCGGCAGGTCGGTATAAGTGATGTGCAAGGTGCTACTTGTTCTGGATGTATTTGGCGTCATCAAAGGTTTCCAGCCAGGCCGGGCGATAGACCGCCATCACGGTGACCGCCATGCCGGTGGTGAACGCTTCGGCCCAGCTGATCAGCAGCGTGGCGTAGGGCGTGTAGTAGGCGAGCAGGTAATCGAGCGGATAGGCGCCGGCCAGCGTCATCAATGCGGTGGTGACGAGGCCGATGGCCGCCACCGAGAGCGCCGCGCCGAAAAAGCCGTTGCCCAGCACGTAAATGAAAAAATGGTTCGGCAGCCGCCGATCCAGCAGGCGATAGATTCCCCAACTCACCGCCGCAGGCAACGCTGCCATCAGCAGCGCGTCCACGCCCAGCGCAGTCCAGCTGCCGCGCCCGAACGCCGCGTTCGCCAGCAGGATCAGCACGCCGGCAAAGGTGGCGCGCCAGAAGCCGAACATCAGCGTCAGCGCCGCCATGCCATACAAGTGAAACGCCAGCCCCGGCTTGATGCCGGTGCGGATCTGCCACAACGCCAGCACCGCCACCGTGGCGGCAAGAAACAGGTTCAACCGCGGGGACTCGGCAAGCGTGCGCCAGTCGCCCGACATCAGCCAGCGCCAGGCGAGGAAGGCCAGCCCCAGCCAGCCGGCAAGGTGAAATGATTCGGGCAATACCGTTGCAGATAAGCCCAGCGCGGTAAAATTCATGGGTGGATTTTACGCGATGCGCCGCCCCCTTTCTTCGAGTCCCAGCCATGTCCGCCACCCCTGTATCCAAATCCCCCAACGCCCCGCTCGGCGACGACGAGATCGACGCGCTGGCCGACCTGGTCGATCTCATCGACGCGCGCACCGACGTGCCGGTCTCGCTGGAAGGTCTCGACGGCTTCATCACCGCGCTCGCCTGCAGCCCGCGCGCCATCCCTGCCGAGGAATATTTCCCGGTGCTGTTCGAACGCGCCGACGGCCTCGCTGCGGTGTTCGAGAACGAAGCCGACCAGGCGCGCTTTCTGGCGCTGTTCGACCGCCGCCGCAAGGAGATCGACCGCGCGCTCGCCGCGCCGATCGAAAACCTGGCCGACCCCAAGGCGCTGTCGCCGCTGGTCATGGACTGGAACGGCCTGCTGGCGGAACTGCCGCCGGACGAGGCCCGTCGCCTGCAGGACGCCGGCATTCCCCCCTATGCCCAGCTGTGGGCCGTCGGCTTCCTGCTGGCGGTGGAACACTGGGAGGACGACTGGACCCTGCCCGTCGGCAGCAAGGACGAAGCCTTCGTCGACGAGGTGCTCGATCCTTTCTATGTCTTGGCGGCGCCGCTCGACGAGCTCACCCCCGAGGAACTCGCCGTCCGCCGCGAAGACCACCTCGCCCTCGCCCTCTGGGGTGCCTACGAACTGCGCGAATTCTGGCTCGACCGCGGCCAGGCTCCGCGTACCTGAATACTTGTAACATGCGTCGTGTAACCTGCCTCTGACATGAACCTCGTCCTCTTCGATCTCGACAACACCCTGCTCGCCGGCGACTCCGACTACGAGTGGGGGCAGTTCCTCATCGCCAAGGGCGCGGTCGACGGCCCCCATTACGAAGCCAAAAACCGCGCGTTCTACGAAGACTACAAGGCCGGGCGGCTCGACATCTACGCCTTCCTCGCGTTTGCCCTGCGCCCGCTCGCCACCCACACGCGCGAACAGCTCGACGCCTGGCACGCCGAATACCTGGCGACGCGCATCCGCCCGATGATCCCCCAGGCGGCGCGCGACCTGGTGAACAAGCACCTGGACAAAGCCGACCTGGTCGCTATCATCACCGCCACCAACAGCTTCGTCACCGCGCCGATCGCCCGGGAATTCGGTGTCCCCCATCTGATTGCCACCGAGCCCGAGGAAATCGACGGCCGCTTTACCGGCGAGGTCGCCGGCACCCCCTGCTTCCGCGAAGGCAAGGTCGTCCGCCTCGAGCACTTTCTCGAAGCCCACGGCACCCGGCTGGATTGCCTCGACACCAGCTGGTTCTACAGCGACTCGCACAACGATCTGCCGCTGCTGGAAAAGGTCCGGCACCCTGTCGCAGTCGACCCCGACCCCACCCTGCGCGTCCATGCCGAAGCCCAGGGCTGGCCGGTGATTTCCCTGCGTCATTGATTTTGCCGATAATGCAGGCTGCTGCTGCGGATCGATCGCCCATGTCCACGCCCACCACCCTTGCCGAAAGTGTCTCGCGCCAACGCGACGCCCTCGCCAATCTGCTGCGCGAACCGCTGGCGCTGGCCGCCCAGGCCTGCAGCCGGGCCTGGCCGAGCCGCGCCGGCCTCAATGCCGCGCTGACGCATGCGCTGGCGACCATGCCCGCGTGCAAATATCTGTATGCGCTGGACACTCAGGCCATTCAGCTCTCCGACAACATCAGCCGCGAGGGCCTGATCGAGACGGATTACGGGCGCGATCGCTCCGACCGCCCCTACATGCGCGAAGCGGTGCCGAACCAGGGCTTTCTGCTGACCCAGGCCTACATCAGCCTGCGCGCCAAGCGGCCGTCGCTCACCGCGATCCAGATCGTGCGCGACGACGATGGCCAGGTGCTCGGCTTCGTCGGCGCCGATTTCGACCTGCGCGACCTGCCGATCACCGGCAAGCTGTACGACGAGCCCACCTACTGGCGGCAGATCAAGGGCGACCCGGCGATCCGCAGCGCGGTATTCCACCAGACCCGCAGCGACAGCCAGATGGACCTCAACCTCGACACCGTGCTGGGGGTGATGGAAGAGCTGATGACCGATCACGGCATCTTCCACGGCAAGCTGCATTTTTCCAGCAGCCGCGCCACCGTGTGGCTGGTCGACGATCCCTATCGCTACCGCCTGCTCGACATCGACGCGCTGACCGATCCCGACACCTGCCTGATTTACCCCCACCACGAATACCCGGCCGATGCCGTGGTGCCGCGGGAGAAGATCCGCCCGGTGCTCGACGGCCTGCGCGCGCTGCGCTTCATGGACGAGACGTTTTACCTGCGCGCCGGCTCGCTCAACATCTTCAACGGCATGGTCGGCCTCACCTTCTCGTGCGACGGCTCGCACTACCTGCCGTGGGACGAATTCCTGAGCAAGGGCTACGATTTCTGGGCCAGCGGCAAGTCGCTCGGCATACCGGATAAGCCGCAGAACGAATACCCCTGACTGCAATAACTTGAATCGCCGGCCCCTGGCGGCGGATAATGCATCATTACGTCGGGCGGTCTGCTTTGGAAACCTACATCCTCATCCTCATTTCCACGGTGTTCGTGAACAACATCGTGATGGCCAAGATTCTCGGCCTGTGCCCTTTCATGGGGGT
>DASTEA010000177.1:0-11498 GCA_035710075.1 Thiobacillus sp. | reverse complement strand
CACGCGTAGCGTTTCCTCGATCACCCAGCTGTCGAGGGCGGGCATGATGGAATAACGCTCGGTCGCCGGGATAAAGGCCATGGGCAGAATTTCGCTGCCGTCATCGCCCACCATCCGCAACAACAACTCGACATGGCAGGGCGGCTCCCCGGCGCTATCGGTGCGACGGATTTCCTGCCACGACAAACGCAGGCGATTTTCCTCCAGCGCCCGCTGAATGCGCGTCACCCACTGCAGCTCGCTGCGGTGGCGCACCAAATCGATGTCGCGGCTCTCATAGAGATGAATCTGGTTGCGCCCGCGGTCCTTTGCCACAAAGCAGGCGGCATCCGCGGCCGATAGCAGGCTCGCTGCCGTGCTGCTGTCGCGATTGATCGCCACCATGCCCACGCTCATGCCGATGGCAAAAATGCGGTCGCCCGATTTGAAGCGGAAGCGCTGCACCTCGGCGCGGAACATGTCCGCCACCTCGAGCGCATCGGGGATGCTGCAATTCTCCAGCAGCAGGGCAAATTCGTCGCCGCCCAGACGGGCCAGCGTATCGCGTTCGCGCAGATGGCCTTTCAGCAGCAGCGCCAGCTGGCGCAGCAGCTCGTCGCCCGCCGCATGGCCGCAGGAATCGTTGATCACCTTGAATTGATCGAGGTCCATGTAGCACAGCGCGTGTTCCCGGCCTTGCTGCAAGGCAGACTGCAGCGTGCGTTCCAGCCGCTGTTCGAACTCGCGACGGTTGATCAGTCCCGTCAGTGCATCGTGGCTGGCCTGATAAACCAGACGCGCGGTCGCTTGGTCGATCTTTTCCTGCATCTCATCCTGCATCGCCTGCAAATGGGCCGCCATGTGATTGATGCCGCGCTGCAGCAGGCCCAGCTCGGCCTGCCCGGTCTGCTCGACCCGTTCGTCCAGATGGCCCTCGCCGATACGGCTGACCGTGTGGGTCAAGGCCAGAATCGGCCGCGTGATCTGGCGCCCGATGCGCCAGGCGAGATAGAGGCTAACGCCCAGCCCTGCCAGCAGAATCGCCAGGCTGCGCAGAATGGCATCGCGTTGGCTCTTGAAGGTGGCACTGCGCGAGACGTCCAGGCCCACCCAGCCCAGCAGCCGGGTCTGGGTGCCCGGCTGCTGGGCCCGCTCGTCGAGCGGATTGAAATCGTCCACCACCACTTCGGTACGGGTGATCGGCGCGTAGTACACCAGCCGGTCCTTGTATTCGATCTGATGGATGCGATCGGTGGGCAGCCTGCCCTGAGCGGCTTCCGTCCAGGCCCCCATGCCGACTTGCGACAGCCCCTGGCCATTATCGGCAAACACCGCCACCCCGCGGACGTCAGGCTCGATCGCCACTTTTTCGAGCAGGGTCTGCAACACTTCGATGTTGCCTGCGGCGACGCCATATTCGGCCGCAGGTGCGAGCTGACGGGCGATCGCCACGGCACGGCTGCGCAGCGACTGATCGAGATCGTCGATTTTCCCGGTGATGAGCTGGAACAGCAGCAGCACACCGATGATGGCCATCGGCAACATGGCCAGGCCGATGACACGCCCGCGTATACCCAGCGAAGTCAACCTCAATGTCTCGCTCCCAAACGCTTTTCCAGCTCGGCTTCCGGCGGCAAGGTGAAACCGAGCGAGCGCGCCACCTGTTCATTGATTGAAACGCTGAAATAGGCGGGGTATGCGGGCGGCGGCAGCTTTACCGGCACCCCCTGAAAGGCGCCGTTCACCCATTCGGCGGTCTGTCGACCGATCTGCGCCGGACTGGAATGCAGCGACAACAGCGCACCCGCCCGCGTCAGCGAACGCGAATAGCCCAGAACCGGAACACGATAACGATACGAGGTCAGAAAAAGGCTTTGCGCGGTATTGCGGTTGAATACCAGCGGGTCGGGCACTGCCAGCAGCAACTCGGCGCCCGACAACACGTTTTCGAGTGACGTGATCAGCCGTTCTTCGCCGGACAGCGTGCGATGCACCAGACTGAGCTGCTGCGTCCGCAAGGCCTCGTCCAGTTCGTCCACCAGGCCACCGCGGTCGGCGCCCACCAGCATCCCCACGCGCCGCACCTTGGGGAAAGCCTGGCGGATCAACCGCACCTGACGCTCGAAAGGCTGGTCGAGATAGATTGCCGACGCACTCCGGTGGCCGCCGTCGTCCAGGCGGGCACGCCCAGTTTTGCTGTACCACGCGCGTGGCACCAGAACCGCCAGCATCGGCGTCCGGAGCGGCAACGCTGCCAGCGACTCCGCCGCGCGCACCCCCACCGCAACGGCCAGCTGCGCCTCATTCAACGAGGCCGCAGTCAATCTCTCGGCGTACACCCGGATGACCTCGTGGGAGGTGTCGTCCAGATAGGCGCGGATGACCTGATAAACCTCCTGGTACGGCGCCGAGTCGTCGCTCAATACCACTGTCACTCGTGCAGCGACAGCCTGCGCCGACACCAGGGCCAAACAGACGCAAGCCAATCCCAGCCGCACGATGCGCTGGCGTATGGCCCCTCTGCGCGACAACCCATCCGTCAAACCACCCCCTGCTCCGCGCGCCACAGGCAGGCGCCTTTGCTTTCCTGGGCGATAGCCCCGAGCAGGCTGGCATGCGCGGCCAGTTCGTCAGCGGACGCCTGCAACAGGACGGGTTTGGGACGCGCGCGCGCAGCAGCCTGATCGGCCTGCGCGCTACGCGCCTCCAGCCCGATCGACAGGCTTTCCTGGCCACGCGTCAGCGCCAGATACACCGCCGCCAGCAGTTCGCAGTCCACCAATGCGCCATGCAGCGTGCGCGCCGCGTTGTCCACGCCATAACGTTTGCACAGCGCATCCAGGTTGTTGCGCTGACCGGGATGCAGCGCCTTGGCCATCGCCAGGGTATCGGTCACGCCGCCGCACCAGTTGGGCAGCGGTGCCATTTCCAGCAGGCGCAGTTCCATGTTGAGAAAGCCGACGTCGAATGGCGCATTGTGAATAATGAGTTCGGCCCCCTGAATGAAGTCGACGAACTCGTGCGCGATATCGACAAAGCGCGGCTTGTCCTGCAGAAATTCGGGGGTGATGCCGTGCACCTGCATCGCCCCGGCGTCGATGTCGCGACCCGGGTTCATATAACGGTGCAGGTGGTTGCCGGTGAGCCGCCGGTTGACCATTTCCACCGCCGCCACTTCGATGATGCGATGCCCCTGTTTAGGATCGAGGCCGGTCGTTTCGGTATCGAGAATGATTTGTCGCATGGTTGCCCTTTTTGCCCTCAGATTTCAGGGTATGGAATCAGTGTTATTGGGCCTGCAGCACGCCCTGGTTGGCCAGTGCATCCGCACGTTCGTTTTCCGGATGGCCGTTGTGGCCCCGCACCCATTTCCATTCGATGTGGTGCAACTGGCTCAAGGCATCCAGCTGCAGCCATAGATCCTGGTTCTTCACCGGCTTGCCGTCGGCGGTGCGCCAGTTGCGCCGCTTCCAACCCGTCATCCATTCGCTGATGCCCTTTTGCACGTATTGCGAATCGGTGTGAACCTCGACCGTGGACGGGCGTTTCAGCGATTCCAGCGCACGGATCACCGCGGTCATCTCCATGCGGTTGTTGGTGGTGTTGGCCTCACCCCCGCAGATTTCCTTGCGGTGCCCGTTTGTGACCAGCAGGGCGCCCCAGCCGCCGGCGCCGGGATTGCCCTTGCAGGCGCCATCGCTATAGATATAAATGGTGTCAGCGTTCACGACCTACCCGATACTGTTTGAGGTTGATGACTTTTGCCGCAGGTGACAACAAACGCTGTGCAACCGGCGTTTTCCACTGCGGCAAAATAATGTTCATGCCCTGCACGCGCTTCACCGCCTGCAGGAAATACACGCCGCCGCCCATCGCCCACCAGCGGTCGCCGGCAGGTTCCATGAAGCGCATTCGGCGCAGCCAGTTTTCGCGATTGATCGGTGGGCGATAGCAGCACATGCTGCCTGCCGCCACTTCGAGTCCCAGCAAGACCATCCAGTCCTTCACCCGCGAAATATTCAAAAAACTGCCGTTCCACGGGTAGCCGCGCTCGCCCCCCTGCAGCGTGCGCGCCAGCCCCCACAGGCTGCGCGGATTGAATCCGGCCAGCACCAGGCGGCCTTCCGGTCGCAGCACGCGCCCGGCCTCGCGCAGCACCTGGTGCGGGTTGGCACTGAATTCCAGCACATGCGGCAGCAGCAGCAGATCGAGCGACTGGCTCTCGAACGGCAAGAACATGGGATCGGCCCGGACCCGGGCAGGGGTTTCCACCGCACAGGTCACGCGTAGCGGGATGCGGCTGTTGCGCAGAAAATCGATCCACGGCAAGCCGACCTGCACTGCATTGAAGCCGAACACATCCGACACGGCATTATCGAAGTAGCGCTGTTCGCGAAACAGCAAGTGTTGCCCCAGCGGCGTTTCAAACCATTCCGTATTCAGTTTGGATAACATAGCCCCTCCTCCTGTCTGGCAGTTCCGTCATGTCAACCCTCATTTCCCTGCCTGCGTTCGAAGACAACTACATCTGGGTGTGGCACGACGACCGCCATGCCATTGCGGTCGATCCCGGCGATCCCGCGCCGCTGGTCGCTTTTCTCGACGCGAATCGACTCGGCTTGACCGCAGTGCTGATCACCCACCACCACCGCGACCATACTGGCGGCAACACCCACCTGCGTCAACGCTACAATTGCGCCATATACGCGCCGGACAATCCGCGCATTCCCGCCGTCACCCATGTCCTGCACGGCGGCGATTCGGTGGACATTGCCGAACCGGGCTTGCACTTCGACGTGCTGGCGACACCGGGCCACACGCTCGATCACATCAGCTATGTCGGCCACGGCTGTCTGTTCTGCGGCGATACCGTATTCGGCTGCGGCTGCGGCAAATTGTTCGAGGGCAGCCCCGCGATGATGGCCGCCAGCCTCGATGCCATTTTAGCGCTGCCCGATGTTACCCGGGTCTGCTGCGCGCACGAATACACCCTGCGCAATATTGACTTTGCCAAAACCATCGATGGCGACAATCCCGCGCTGCTGGAACGCGAGCGCGCCGACCGCGCCCTGCGCGCGCAAAACCGGCCCACCCTGCCCTCCACCCTTGCCCTGGAAAAAACCACCAACCCGTTCCTGCGCTTTCATGACCCCGTCATGACGGCTTTTGCCGCCCGCTATCTGGAACGCCCGCATCCCAGCCCCGCCGAGGTGTTCGGCGCGATTCGGGCCGCCAAGGACGCCTGGGACGGTTGACCGATCCCCACCCGGCCACTTAGGATGGGGCATTGCTGAGTACGGAAGACCGATTTGCCCGGAATCAAATTGAATCGCCACAGTCTTGCTGTGCTGGCACTTCTGCTCAGTCATCCAGCGCTTGCCACGGATTCCCTTGTCCAGATTCCAGACTCGGCGTGGTATGACGGCACCGCCATTCCAACGCCGGCGCCGCAAGACGATGGCACCGGCATTCCAGTGCCCTTGTGGCACGATGACGGCGACCCCGCCGGCAATGAAACCCCCACAGAAGCCGGCCAAAACGACGTCTGGCAGCGCATCCGCAACGGCTTCCGGATCGACGCCGCCGCCTCGCTGAATCCGCTGGTTGGCGTTCACGAATCCTGGTTCGCGGCCCGGCCGGAAAACGTGCTCCGTCTGGCCGAGCGCTCGCGCCCCTACCTCTTCCACATCGTCGAGGAACTCGAACGACGCGACATGCCGATGGAAATCGCGCTGCTGCCGATGATCGAAAGCGCATTCAACTCCACCGCATTGTCTCCGGCCGCCGCCTCCGGAATCTGGCAGTTCATGCCGGCCACCGGCCGCCACTATGGCCTCAAGCAGGACACCTGGTACGACGGCCGGCGTGACTTCACCGCGGCCACCGAGGCCGCGCTCGACTACCTGGGCAAGCTTTATCTCGATTTCGGCGACTGGCAGCTGGCGCTGGCAGCGTACAACTGTGGCGAAGGCTGCGTCGCGCGCGCCATCCGGAAAAATGCGCAGGAGGGTCTGCCCACCGACTACGCCAGCCTGACGCTGCCGAACGAGACCCGCCACTACGTCCCCAGGCTGCTCGCCATCAAGAACCTGATAGACAACCCCGATCAGTATGGCCTCGCCATCAACGCGCTGCCCAACCAGCCCTACTTCAATCAGGTCATGCTCCATTCCAGCATGGACATCCACTCTGCCGCGCGCCTGGCGGACATGAGCAGCGACGAATTCATCGCGCTGAATGCCGCTTTCCCGCGCATGCTCATTCGTTCCGACACACCGGTCAGGCTGCTGCTCCCGGTCGGCAAGGCAGACGCCTTCCAGCGCAATCTGGAAACCGGCGACTGGGACACCTGGAAACCCTACACGGCGAAAAAAGGCGAACGCCCCGCAGCGATTGCCAAGCGCTTCGGTATCAGCCTCGCCCGCCTCAAGGAATACAACTTGTTCCCCCTGAAGCGCGGCAAGCTGGCGCGCGCGCAGACCATTCTGGTGCCGGTCAAGGGCCGCGGCGTGGTCACCGCGCAAAACGACATGCTCGCCCTTGCAGCGACGCCGACCCAGCATAAGGTGCAGCGCGGCGACACCCTGTCCAGCCTCGCCCTCCGCTATGGGTTGGGCATGGCGGCGTTGAAGGCGGCCAATCCCCAACTCGGCACCCGCATCAAGGTCGGGCAGACCATCCACCTGCCGTTGAAAACGACGGTCGCCAGCGAAACCGGCGCCATCCAGCCCGCCAGCTTCAAGGCCGGCGCCAGAAAACCTGCCCGGACGGTTCATTACACCGTCAGGCGCGGCGACACCCTGCACGCCATCGCAAAGCGCTTCGCTCTCAGCCTGGCTGACATCAAGGCCCTGAATCCGTCGTTCACGAAGCGTGGCACGATCCGCGCGGGACAGAGGATCATCGTCGGAAAGCCCTGAAGGATCGCGATCGCTCTTGTGGGTGCTCCGATTCAGTCGGGCGCAGGCGGTTCTTCGCGCTTGTCCGACATCACCAGCGCCATGCCTAGAGCCGCCAGCACCATCCATAGCACCGCAGCCCAGATGCCGAGGGCATCCGACAATGGCCCCATGAAAAACAGCGTCAGCATCGCCACCGCCAGCACCACGTTGCCGATCCAGAAATTGTGACTGTGTTTGCCGGTATTCAATTGCATCTCCGTTTCAGAAATTCATAACGCCTGTCGGACTTGAAGAATCGAAGCGGAAATCCGGCTGGCCGAGGACAGATTTTGCCGCTCAATAGTCGTCCTATCGATCAAAAAAGCGGCGAAATATGGACCGGTCAGGTGGATTTGCAGCCGATTTCCCTTTAAATCAGACAGGTTCCTAGACCTGTCCCGCCACCCAGTGGCAGCGCACCCAATGCCCATCCCCCAGATCAGTCTGATCGGGATACGTTTGCCGGCATACCTCGCTCGCGTGCGGGCAGCGCGGATTGAAATGGCAGCCCTCAGGCGGATTGAGCGGCGAGGGCTGATCGCCCGCCAGGCGAATGATGCCCTGCCCGGTATGCGCCTCGATGCGCGGCACCGCACTCATCAGCGCCTGCGTGTAGGGATGGCGCGGCGCGCTCAGGACGTCGGCAGCGGCACCGTATTCGACGATGCGCCCGAGGTACATCACCGCCACTTCATGCGCCAGATAATCGACCACCCCGAGGTTGTGGGTGATGAAGAGGTAGGCCAGCCCCAGGCTGTCCTGCAAATCCTTCAGCAGATTCAGAATCTGCGCCTGCACCGACACGTCGAGCGCACTGGTCGGCTCGTCGCAGATCACCAGCCGGGGCGACACCGCGAGCGCCCGCGCAATCGCGATGCGCTGCCGCTGCCCGCCGGAAAACGCATGCGGATAGCGCCCCCCGGCGTCGTCCGGCAGCCCGACCTGTTGCAACAGCTTGGCCACCGCATCGCGCCGCTGACTGGATGCGCCGACGCCCAGCGCGTCCATCCCTTCGAGCAAGATGTCGGCCACCCGCATGCGCGGATTGAGCGAACTGAACGGATCCTGAAACACCATCTGCGCCTGCCGCCGCAGGGTGGCCACATTCTTCGCGGTCATGGTCTCGCCGCCCAGCACGATGCTGCCCGCAGTCGGTTCGATCAGCCGCAGCAGCGCCTTGCCCACCGTAGTCTTGCCACAGCCCGATTCGCCGACCAGCGCCAGCGTGCGGCCCGCCTGGATGTTCAGCGACACGCCGTCGACCGCGCGCACGTGGCCCACCGTGCGCTGGATAAGACCGCGCCGGATCGGAAAATGCACTTTCAGGCCGTCCACCTGCAGCAAGGGTTGCGCCGCCTGGGCTAGCGAATGGGCGCTGACCTTGCGCTCGATGCGCGCTGGCAAGGTACCCGCCAGATGGCAGCGCACCCGCTGATCGTTGAGCACCTGCCAGCCGGGCGATTCAGCATGGCAGCGCGCAACCGCAAACGGACAGCGCGGCGCAAAGCGGCAGCCGCGCATCTGGCCATCGAGCTTCGGCACCTGGCCGGGAATCGTGACGAGCCGTCCGCTGTCTCCGGGGCGCGGCAGCGCCTCGAACAGCATGCGGCTATACGGGTGTTGCGGGGAGGCAAAAAACGCATCGCGCGCGCCCTCCTCCACCAGCTCGCCGGCATACATCACCCCCACGCGATCGGCGTTCTCGGCCACCACGCCAAGATCGTGCGTGATCAGCAGCATGCCCATCTGCTGCTCGGCCTTGAGCCTGCGCAGCACGTCGAGCACCTGCGCCTGAATGGTCACGTCGAGCGCCGTGGTCGGCTCGTCGGCGATCAGCAGCTGGGGCCGGCCGGCCAGCGCCATTGCGATCATCACCCGCTGGCGCAGGCCACCCGAGAGCTCGAACGGATAGGTGTCGAGCCGGCGCGCCGCATCCGGCACCCCCACCGCATCGAGCAGCCCTTGCGCGGCGTCGCGCGCGGCCTTCCCGTCGAGGTTCCGATGCAGCGCCAGTGCCTCGCCGATCTGCTCGCCGACCTTGATGACCGGGTTCAGCGCCAGCATCGGCTCCTGAAAGATCATCGCCATCTGGCCACCACGCACGCGCCGCATGTCGCGTTCGGGCAAGGCCAGCACGTCGGTCTCACCCAGCCGCACGCTGCCCGATACGACGCGTCCGCCGTCCGGCAGCAGGCGCATCAGCGACAGCGCGGTCATCGATTTGCCGCAGCCGGATTCACCCAGCAGCGCATAGGTTTCACCTGCCGCGACCTGGAATGACACGCCATCGACCACGCGCTGCGCAGCCGCGCCGCGGCCGATTTCGGTGACCAGGCTATCGACCTGCAGCAGGGGCTTCATCGACGCCCTCCCAGGCGCGGGTCGAACGCATCGCGCACGCCGTCGGCAAACAGGTTGGCGGCCAGCACCAGGGTGAACATGAAGGCAAACGCCGCCCCGAGCTGCCACCAGACGACGGGCTCGCGCGCCAGCTCGAGGCGCGCGCCGTTGATCATGTTGCCCCAGCTGTACATGGCGGGATCGACGCCGACGCCGATATAGGACAACACCGCTTCGGCCAGCACCAGCCCGGAGAAATCGAGCACGATGGCAATCAGCACCAGATGGAACACGTTGGGGAAGATGTGGCGGCTGATGATGCGCGCATTCGACACGCCAAAGGCGCGCGCCGCCTCGACGTAATCGAGCGTGCGCAGCTTCAGCGATTCGCCGCGCAGCAGACGCGCCAGCCCGGTCCAGCTGGTCACGCCCATGATGAGGCAGAGCGCCAGCAGGCGGATGTCGGCACGCGCCGCAGCGGTATCAAAAATGTCGGGATTGGATTCGATATAGACCTGCACGATCAGCACTGCCGCCGCGATCAGCAGCACGCCGGGGATCGAATTCAGCACGGTGTAGATGTACTGGATGATGTCGTCCACCCAGCCGCGAAAATAGCCGGCGGCGATGCCGAAACCGATCGCCAGCGGCAGCGTGACCAGGGTGGTCAATGTGCCGATGACCAGCCCGGTGCGGATGCTCTTGAGGCTGATGTAGAGCACGTCCTGCCCGACCTTGTCGGTGCCGAAGACATGGTAGCCCGCCGCCAGTTGCGCCAGCACGCCGCCCAGTATCAGCACCAGCGCCACAATCAGGACGACCGTGCGCCCCGGCCAGTTCAAGCTGCCCTGTCGCCAAGCCGCCAGCCAGGTGCCAACTGAAACCGGTGTCCGTCGCGCCTGCCATCCAGCCAGCGCACCAAACAGCAGCAGGCTCGCCAGTACGCCCTGCGTGGCGCCGGCGAGCGTGCGCCGGGTGATGTCGGGCAGACGCTGGTCCGCCTGTTGCAGGTGCGCGCCGCCGAACTGCAGGCGCGGATAATCGCGCACGGTCACGCCGTCGCGCTGCACGAACTCCTTGGCATACAACTGCATCGCCAGCGGCGCTGAGTAGGTTTTTTCCTTGCGGGTGCGCAGTTCGCCCACCAGCGCATCGAACACGGACAGCACCTCGACCGAATACTGTGGCTTGTCAGCCGGGCTGTCGGCCAGCTGCGCGCGGTAATGCAGCGAATCGAGCAGGCCGATGACCACGAACACGCCCAGCACCAGCGCCGCCCCCATCGCCATCGGACGCTGCGCCACCACCCGCCATGGCGCACGCAGGTGTTCCTGGCGGCGGATCAGCCAGACCAGCGCCAACACCGCCGCCAGCAGCGCGAAAATCAGCGCATCGGTCCACAGGATCACCGGCACGACGTTGATCGACGCAGCGCTCATTGCAGCCGCACCCGCGGATCCACCCACGAATAGGAAATATCGGTGAGGATCAGGCCGACGATATAGAGGAAGGAGCCAAGAAACACCATCGCCCGCACCACGGCGAAGTCCTGCGCCTGGATCGCATCGATGGTGTAGCTGCCCAGCCCCGGAATGCCGAAAAAGGATTCGGTGATGAGGCTGCCCATGAACAGCAGCGGCAGCACCACCACCGCGCCGGTGAGGATCGGAATCATGCCGTTCTTCAGCACGTGGCGGAACAGCACGCGCACCTCGGAAAGTCCCTTGGCGCGCGCGGTGCGCACATAGTCCTTGCCGATTTCCTCGAGGAAAATCGTGCGGTACCAGCGCGAACCGCTGCCGATCCCCGCCACCACGCCGACCAGCACCGGCAGCAGGATGAAGCGGATGCCGTCGATGCCGCCGGCGAAGCCCGAGATCGGCAGCAGGTTCCACAGCTTGGCGATGAAATACTGCCCCGCGATGATGTAGAACAGCCCCGAAATCGACATCAGCACCACGCACAGCACCACCCCCCACAGATCGAGATAGGTGGCGCGGAAGAACACCATCAGCAGGGCAAAGGTGATGTTGACCAAAAGGCCGATGGCGAACACCGGCAGCGCGATCGCCAGACTCGGCCCCATGCGGGTGCGGATTTCGTTGCCGATGTTGCGGCCGTCGTCGCCCTTGCCGAATTCGAAGACGAACATGGCGGCCGAGTGCTTGAAGAAAATCGTGTCGGTGAACTGCGCGCTGCCGCTAGCCTGCGCATTCAGCATCAGCGGCTTGTCGTAGC
>DASTEA010000176.1:0-2840 GCA_035710075.1 Thiobacillus sp. | reverse complement strand
TGGTGATATCGGCCTCAACGGCGCGCAGAATGGCAGACATGTTGGAATCGGGGCAGCGATTATTTGTCGCGGGCCAGCATGAACGCTTTCAGGGCCATGGCATCGTTGAAACGTTCTTCCTTCGACCCGAACAGCAAGGTCGCTGGTTCGCTGTCGATCAGCTTGCTCAAACGTTCCAACGCCGCTGGCTGCTGGCGCAACTCCTGCGCGTAGCGCTGCTGGAATTCTTCCCACTTTTCCGGATCGTGATTGAACCACTTGCGCAGCGCCGTGCTGGGCGCAAGCTCCTTCAGCCACAGATCGACGTGGGCCTTTTCCTTGGTGAGTCCGCGTGGCCACAGCCGGTCAACCAGTATCCGCATGCCATCTGCGGAGGATGGTGCTTCATAGACACGCTTTACCCGGATGTCCATCTCGCTACCTCATGCATGTCGTGATCCTGGGTCCCTCCTCAGGATCTGGTGTCACGAGCATGCCTTGCCGGCTTGATGCCGTGAGCCGCCCAGCAGGGTCAGTCGGCCGGTTTCTCGTCGTCGGTCGTCTGCGGCGGAACCTCTTGCAGCTGATCGTCCTGGGGCGGGTTGTCGCTTGCGCCTTCGCTTTTTCGCCGTTGCTTGTCTTCCTTCTTCTGTTTCTTGGCGAGGTCCCGCTGACGCTTCGCAAACGAATAATTAGGTTTGGCCATATGACATCTCTTCTGCTGGTTTGACGATAAAGTGAATAGAGTAAGCCATTTCCCAGCCGATTGTCTTCAGCTGTTCACATGACACCCATTTCCCACAGCGCAGTTAGGCGACCACCAGCGGCACGATCATTTCCGCCGCGGAAAGCCCGCCGTGCACGCCGGTGTGGGTGTGGCGCTCCTCGCCCTTCAGCCAGTCGCGCAGGATGGTCTGGCCACGGGGGATGAGGACGAAATCGCCGAGTCGGTCCTGCAGCGCGGGATGCGCCACGCCCGGCCCCAGCCAGCCCTGGCGCAGGACGTCGTCGCTTCTGAACAACTGCACCCGGTCTGCCAGATGCTCGCGGACATAGTCCTCGAAGCGGGCCTCCCTGCCGGCGCGAACGTAGGCGTAGGCCGCGCGCGGCTCGCCGCACAGGGGCAGCAGCAGGGTTTCGCGCAGCCCGGGGTGGTCGTCGAGGTCGATGGTCTCGTCCTCGCTGGTGTCGGTGAAGCCATGGTCGGCAGTGACGATGACGAGGCTGTCGTTGCTGCGGGCAACGTCCACCAGTTGGGCGAAGACCGCGTCGAGCGCGGCGAAGGCCTCCGCCACGAGGCCACTGTGGATGCCGTGTTCGTGGGCCAGGCTGTCGAGCTGGGGCCAGTAGGCATGGACGTAGCTGCGCGGCGCTGCAATGCGCAGCAGCCCAGCGAGAATGGCGAACATCTCCTCCAGGGTTTCATAGCCGTGCCGCTGCGCTTTGCCGGAGAGGGCGACGTTGAAGTCGGAATGGATGATGTGGCGTGGGCTGACCACCTGGCAGGGCAGGGGCAGGCGATCGAACAGCGGGGTGAGGCCGAACAGCGTCGCCGGCGTGACGCCGGCCTCGCGCAGGGCGTGACGGCCGGCGCGGACGCGGAAGGGCAGCGGCGTGGCGATGGCGCCGATCTCGCGGAAATACATGTGCCAGCCGGTCAGCCCGTGCTGCTGCGGGGCCAGACCGGTCACGAAGGCGGGGATGGCGCTGGCCGTGGTGGACGGGAAGACCGAGGTCATCTGCCCGCGCAGGTGCTGACGCAGGGCGCCGTCGCGGCCGAGCAGGAAGTCGTGGCCCAGGCCATCCACCACCAGCAGCACCAGATGGCGCGCCCCGGCCAGGACTGCGGGCGGCAGCGCCGTCAGCGGCGCATAGGGGCTGCTCCCGCCCAGGGCGCTGGCGATGGAACTCATGAGGTTGACGATGCCGCCGCCGCGGTAGTCGGGCAGGGTGAGGGCGAAGTCGTCCTGCCGGGGTTCAATGCCGGGTTCCGGCGTCATGGCTGTTCCGTGGTGAGAAGGTCCTGTGCTGCGGGGGCGGCTACCGAACCATGCTTCCGCTCGCTTATAGTGAATATAGGCAAGCCACGCACGACAGCAAGCCATGAAAAAGCCCTCGATGCGCCTGAAAAGCTTCGTTTACGCCCTGCAGGGCCTGGCCTACCTTGTGCGCATGCAGCCCAATGCGCGGCTGCATCTGCTGGCCGCGCTCCTGGTCTGCGCCGCGGGGATTTATTTCGGCCTGGGCCGGGCGGAGTGGCTGTGGATCAGCCTGGCCATCGCGCTGGTCTGGAGCGCCGAGGCCTTCAATACGGCCCTCGAGCTGCTGGCCGATGTGCTGCATCCGGCGCGGCATCCCGGCATCGGCCGGGCCAAGGATGTGGCAGCCGCCGCGGTGCTGATCGCTGCGCTGGGCGCGGCGGTTATCGGTCTGCTGGTGTTCGTGCCGCATCTCTCCGGCTTGGCGCACTGAGCCATGCGAGGAGAGGCGAGCGGGGGATTGTGCCGCCTGGCGACGCGCCTTCGGCACTGTGCCAAGCTGGTAACAGGCGTCGCAGGAAAAATTCTGGAGCGGAGCGCATGTTCGAGATGATGAACCGGCGGAGGTTTTTTGACCGGGCAGGCCGGTTGCTGCTGGGCGGCGTGGCAGCAGCCACCGTCCCGGGCACGGCAGCGGCGGTGTCCAGCAGGACGGGAAAGGTGACCCAGGCGACGGAAAAATCAGAGGCGGGCGCGCGGAGCATGACCCTGTTCCTGTGCGGGGATGTCATGACCGGGCGCGGGATCGATCAGGTGTTGCCCCATCCCGGCGACCCGGTCCTGCACGAGGGCTATGCGACGTCCGCCCTGGATTACGTGGCG
>DASTEA010000175.1:0-10548 GCA_035710075.1 Thiobacillus sp. | reverse complement strand
GGAACCTGGATCAGGTGGTTCGCATCCAGATCGGCTTCCGACAGGGGGGCATCGCTACCGGCAAAATCAACGGTCTTGGCCTTGATCTGCTTGACGCCGCCCGAAGAGCCAATGCCCTGGTAATTGACCTTGTTGCCGGTGGAAATTTGATAAGCCCCAGCCCACTTGGTGTAAACAGCGTAGGGGAAGGTTGCGCCCGCGCCGGTGATGCTGGCGGCCAGCGCGCTGATCGAGAAAGCCAGACCCATGGCCGCAGCCAGGGTGCCTTGAGCCAGTTTATTGAGTGTTCGCATGTATACCCCAGTTGTAGTTGACGTTGTCGCATGGGCGACGCCGCCATACTAACGGGCGAATATTACAATTATATTTCAGGACGGGAAATCACCCGCCTGCGGCGGCGACTCTTACGGCAGCGGCAATGGTTTCAGCCGTATGCCTGACCAGTTCGGCGTCCCGGCCTTCCACCATCACACGGATCAGCGGCTCGGTACCGGAGGCGCGCAGGACCACCCGGCCACTGCCATTCAGGGCTGCCTCGGCCTCGGCGACCGACGCACTGACCGCAGGCGCCGCATTCAGCTTGAAGCCCTTGGCCACCGGCACGTTAATCATCACCTGGGGGTAGGTTTCCAGGTCGGCGGTGACCGCATCCAGCGTCTCGCCGGTCTCGCGCAACGCGCGCAATACCTGCAGCGCTGAAACAATACCGTCACCGGTGGTGTGCTTGTCCAGGCAAAGAATATGTCCCGAGGTTTCGCCGCCCAGCGTCCAGCCATTGGCGTGCAAGCGTTCCAGCACATAACGGTCGCCCACCTTGGCGCGTTCAAACGGGATTTGAATGCGCGCCAGCGCGTGCTCCATGCCGAGATTGGTCATCAGGGTGCCGACCACGCCGCCTTTCAAGTAGCCGCTCTGGCTACGGTGGCAGGCGATGACGTAGACCAGCTGGTCGCCGTCGTAAATCCGCCCCTGGGCGTCGGCCATCATCAGACGGTCGCCATCGCCGTCGAGCGCGATGCCAATATCCGCATGATGCGTGCGCACCGCCTCAGACAGGGCCTGGGTATGGGTCGCCCCACATTCTTCGTTGATGTTGAAGCCGTTCGGCTCGTTGCCGATGGCAATCACCTCGGCGCCCAGTTCGTGCAGCACGTGCGGCGCGACGTGATAGGTCGCGCCGTTGGCGCAGTCCACCACGATGCGCATCCCGCGCAGGTCGAGCTTATTGGGGAAGGTGCTCTTGCAAAACTCGATGTAACGCGCCGCGGCATCCTCCATGCGCCGGGCACGCCCCAACTGGCGCGCCTCGACCGTCACGATCGGGAAATCCAGCCGTGCCTCGATCGCTTTCTCCACGCTATCAGGCAGTTTTTGCCCGCTGGCCGAAAAGAACTTGATGCCATTGTCTTCAAATGGATTGTGCGAAGCTGAGATCACCACCCCGGCCTGCAGTCGCAACGCCCGAGTCAGGTAGGCCACTGCCGGCGTCGGCATCGGCCCAGTCATCAGCACGTTCACCCCGGCAGCGGTGAAACCGGCTTCCATGGCGGCTTCCAGCATATAGCCGGAGATGCGGGTGTCCTTGCCAATGAGCACGGTGGGATGCTGATTCGGTGGCAGGCTGCCGCGGTCGGCCACCAGCACCTGACCGGCAGCGTAGCCCAGATGCATGACAAATTCGGGGGTAATGGGCGACTCGCCCACCCTGCCGCGCACGCCATCGGTGCCGAAATATTTACGTCCCATCGTATTGTTCCTCCACTGCGTTCCAGATGGCCAGCGCATCGCGCATGGCCGCTACGTTGTGTACCCGGACCAGCCGCGCGCCACGCGCCACTGCGGCCAGGTGCGCCGCAATGCCGGCAAATTCGCGATCCAGCACAGCGCGCCCGGTCAGCGTGCCCAGCATGGACTTGCGCGACATCCCGGCCAGTACCGGCACGCCCAGTTCAGCCAAGCGATTCAAGTGCCTGAGCAAGGCCAGATTGTGTTCCAGCGTTTTTCCGAAGCCGAAGCCCGGGTCGATCACCAGCCGTTCGCGGCTGACTCCTGCTGCCTCGCAGGCCGCGACACGGTCCTGCAGGAACCGCTTCACCTCTTCCACCACATCGGTATAGCTGGGCGCCTGCTGCATGCTCTGCGGCTCTCCCTGCAGATGCATCAGGCACACCGCGGCATCGGACGCCGCCACCGCTTCCAGCGCACCGGGCGCGCGTAAGGCCATCACATCGTTCACCATGGCCGCACCTGCATCGAGCGCCGCCCGCATCACCTCAGGCTTCATCGTGTCAACCGATACCACACACCCTTGCCGGGCAAGCGCCTCGATCACCGGCAGCACGCGGCGGATTTCCTCGGCGGCGGGAACAGCCACTGCGCCGGGACGGGTGGATTCCCCACCAACATCGAGGATATCGGCTCCCTCTCCCCGCAACTTCAGTGCATGTCGAATCGCCGCCGGGGCATCGCCCAGACGTCCACCATCCGAAAACGAATCAGGCGTGACGTTGACGATGCCCATGACGAGGGGGCGGGCCAAGGAAAGGCGATGCGAGCCAGCGTGCAGAATAGACATAAAAATAGAGGGGCCAAAGCCCCTCTATTGTAGTGCGTGACACCAAGTCGGCGCTCAGGCCTCCTGAGCGGGCTGCACGCTCGGCGCGGGCGCACTGGGCTAGTCACCGCCTGCGGGCGGCTGCGGCGCGGCTGCCGGCTTGGGCGGACGGGCCGGACGCCCCGCCATGATGTCGCCGATCTGATCGGCATCGATGGTCTCATATTCCAGCAGGGCGGCGGTCATCGCCTCAACCTTGTCGCGGTTTTCGGTGAGGATCTTTTTCGCCAGTGCATATTGCTCGTCGAGGATGCGGCGAATCTCGGCATCGACTTTCTGCATGGTGGCCTCGCTCATGTTCTTGTGCGTGGTCACCGAGCGACCGAGGAACACCTCGCCCTCGTTTTCGCCGTACACCATCGGACCCATGACCTCCGACATCCCGTAGCGCGTCACCATGTCGCGCGCGATGCTGGTGGCGCGCTCGAAGTCGTTGGAGGCGCCAGTCGAGATGCTGCCGACGAAGATTTCCTCCGCCACCCGCCCGCCGAACAGCATGCTGATCTGCGACAGCATCTGATCCTGGTACAGGCTGTAACGGTCCAGTTCCGGCAGCGACATGGTCACGCCCAGCGCGCGGCCGCGCGGGATGACGGTCACCTTGTGCACCGGATCGCACCCCTTCAGGGACATGCCGACCACCGCATGGCCTGACTCGTGGTAAGCCGTTTTCTTCTTGTCCTCGGGCGTGATCACCATGGATTTGCGCTCGGCGCCCATGAGAATCTTGTCCTTGGCTTTCTCGAAATCTTCCATGTCCACCAGACGCTTGTTGCTGCGCGCTGCAAACAGGGCGGATTCATTCACCAGGTTGGCGAGGTCGGCGCCGGACATGCCCGGGGTACCGCGCGCCAGGATGTCGGCCCGCACGTCGGGGGCGACCGGCACCTTGCGCATGTGCACCAGCAGGATCTGTTCGCGGCCACGGATGTCGGGCAGGCCCACCACCACCTGGCGGTCGAAACGGCCCGGACGCAACAGCGCCGGGTCGAGCACGTCGGGACGGTTGGTCGCGGCGATGACAATGACGCCGGTCGTCGCCTCGAAGCCGTCCATTTCCACCAGCAACTGGTTCAGCGTCTGCTCGCGTTCGTCGTTGCCGCCGCCGAGGCCGGCGCCACGCTGGCGGCCGACCGCATCGATTTCGTCAATGAAGATGATGCAGGGGGCGCTTTTCTTGGCCTGCTCGAACATGTCGCGCACGCGCGCGGCCCCCACGCCGACGAACATCTCAACGAAATCCGATCCGGAGATGCTGAAGAACGGCACCTTCGCTTCGCCCGAAATCGAGCGCGCCAACAGCGTTTTACCTGTTCCCGGCGGACCCACCATCAGCACGCCACGGGGAATATGTCCGCCCAGCTTCTGGAATTTGGACGGGTCTTTCAGAAAATCCACCACCTCGGCAACGTCTTCCTTGGCCTCGTCGCAACCCGCCACGTCGGCAAAGGTCACCGGGTTGGTGTTTTCGTCAAGCAGGCGTGCCCGGCTCTTGCCGAACGAGAACGCGCCGCCCTTCCCGCCACCCTGCATCTGGCGCATGAAGAATATCCAGACGCCGATCAGCAACAGCATAGGGAACCAGGAAATGAGCAGGCTCATCAGGAACGACGGCTGCTCTTCCGGCTTGGCTTCGACCGAAACGTTGTTTTTCAGCAGGTCGGACACCATCCACGGATCGCTCGGCGCGTAGCTGGTGAAGCGCTGGCCATCGCTGCGCTCGCCCTTCAGCACATTGCCCTCGATCACCACCTTGGTGATCTGCTGCTGACGCACCTCCTCGATGAACTGCGAGTATGGCATCTGCGTCTGCGCGGTGCGCTGCGCGCCGAACTGGTTGAAGACCGTCATCAGGACGACGGCAATGATCAGCCAGACAGCGATGTTCTTGGACAAATTATTCACACTTACTCCTTGGTGCCGCACATTCAATTCAAGTGCAGCACGTTTAATTTCAGCGCAGTATCTCAGCGCAGCACGCTTAGACTCATTCTAAACCTACTTTTGCAGGCTTGTCACGGCAGTTTCCTCTGTCGCAGCCCTGGCCGCAACGGGGCAGCGTCCCAGCAGATAAACCTCGGCACTGCGATCACGCGACGCATCGGGCTTGCGGATCAGCACCTGTTCGAATGCCTGCCGCATTTGCGCCCGAAAATCCTCAAAGCCGACGCCTTGAAAAACTTTGACGAGAAAAGCGCCGTCTGGTTTCAACCAGTTCACAGAAAAATCGAGCGCCAACTCGCACAATTCATACTGTCGTGCCTGGTCTGACAGCATCACCCCACTGATGTTGGGCGCCATATCGCTTAATACAAGGTCAACCCGGCCGGATTGCAGCTTTTCTTCCAGCCAGGCCAGCGCCGCTGGCTCAGTGAAGTCGCCTTCCAGGCTGTCGACGCCGGGTATGGGCGCCATGGGCAGCAGGTCGATCGCCAGCACCCTGCCCTGCCGCTTCATCTTCTCAACCGCCACCTGGCACCAGCTTCCGGGTGCAGCGCCCAGATCCACCACCGTCATGCCGGGGCGCAACAGGTGGTCGCGCTTGTCGATTTCCAGCAATTTGTACGCGGCGCGCGAGCGGTAACCGTCCTGCTGCGCCTTTTTGACGTAGGGGTCCGTCACGTGCTCGTGCATCCAGGCACTGCCCGATTTGGTTCGCTTCGGTTTCTGCGCCATGTCGTCTTTCAGCTACAATCCGCGCTCAGATTTAAGGAAGAAGTATGAAATCACTCACGCCCGCACAACGGCAATTCCTGAAAGGGCTGGCCCACACGCGCCAGCCGGTGGTCATGATCGGCAACCAGGGGCTGACGGCTGCTGTATTGAAGGAGATTGACCAGGCACTGGGCGCGCACGAGCTGATCAAGATCAAGGCCGCCAGCAACGAACCGGACACGCGCCAAGCCTGGCTGGATGAGATCTGCACAGCCACCGGCGCGGCGTCGGTGCAGCAAATCGGCAAGGTGTTGGTGATTTATCGCGCCGCCGCCAAGCCCGTCATCGCCCTGCCGGGCTGATTGCTGCCTGACGGCGCTTATCGCGCCAGCCCCGAACGCCAGACCAGCAACAAGCCCAGCGCGCTCTGGATCAGGTAGAGAATACTGGACACGCCGTGCCAGCGCGCAAAGCGGTCGGCGAACACGCTTTGCATCACCGCGTGCGGCATGGCCTGATCCTTCAGGCTCTGCATGATGGGTTGAATGCCGAGGAGGCCGGTCAGGGTCAGCACCAGCATGACCACCACCACCCAGAAAAACAGCGTTTTCAGCGCGGCGCCGCCGTCACGCGCGATGCGATAAATCAGTAGATAAACCGCTGCCGCGATGCCGATCCACGCCATCATCTCGAACAGCTTGCCAGCCAGCATCCCGGCCAGCTGCTTGTCACCCAGGCTGGCAAACAGCACGGGCGCGGCGACATAGCCGATCGCCCAGAGGCCGCCAATCCACAGCACCAGCACCGTCCCGGCGAGGCCGTCCCAGAAACGCCGCATTATTTGTATTGAACGTCGAGCACTTCGTAGTGGCGCACACCACCCGGCGCCTGCACCTCGACGCTGTCGCCGGCATATTTGCCGATCAGCGCACGTGCGATCGGCGACGATACGGAAATCATGCTCCGCTTGATGTCGGCCTCGTCGTCGCCGACGATCTGATACGTGACGGCATCACCGGACTCAGCGTCTTCCAGTTCAACCGTCGCGCCGAACACAACGCGGCCATCCGCATCCAGCGTCTTGGGATCGATGATCTGCGCGTTGGAAAGCTTGCCCTCGAGATCGGCAATGCGGCCCTCGATGAAGCCCTGTTTTTCCTTGGCGGCGTCGTATTCGGCATTTTCCGACAGGTCGCCCTGCGCACGCGCCTCGGCAATCGCCTGGATGACAGCAGGCCGTTCAACGCTCTTCAGTTTCTGCAACTCGGCGCGCATTTTTTCTGCGCCCACGACGGTGATGGGGAATTTGCTCACTAGCTTGCCTTTTCAGATCAGTGCAGCCGCTGGTGCAGCGACTGTAGGGAATATACTTTTAACGAATCGCCGTGCTGCATGCCCATGCAGGCGGCATGGGCGCCGGCCAGAGTAGTGAAGTACACGACCCGCCGCGCCAGCGCCTCGGCGCGGATGGCGTAGGAATCCTTCACCGCTTTCTTGTCTTCAACCACGTTGACGATGAAGTCGATGTCGCCATTCTTGATCATGTCGACGATGTGTGGGCGGCCTTCCTTGACCTTGTTGACCACGGCCACCGGTATGCCTGCCGACTCGATCGCCTGCGCCGTGCCGCGGGTGGCGACCAGGCTGAAGCCGAGGTCGAGCAGGGCCTGCGCCACCTCGACGATGGCGTCACGATCGCCCGAACGCACGCTGACAAAGGCGCGCCCGCCCGGCTTCGGCAGCTCGGAACTCGACGCCAGTTGCGACTTGACGAAAGCCTCGCCGAAGTTGTCGCCCACCCCCATGACTTCGCCGGTCGATTTCATTTCCGGGCCGAGGATGGTGTCGACCCCGGGAAACTTGCGGAACGGGAACACCGCTTCCTTGACCGAGAAATACGGCGGGATGATCTCTTTTTCGAACGCCTGCGACTTCAGCGAAATACCGGCCATCGCGCGTGCGGCAATCTTCGCCAGCGGTGCACCGATGGCCTTGGACACGAAGGGCACGGTGCGCGACGCACGCGGGTTCACTTCCAGCACGTACACGGTGTCGCCCTGGATCGCGAACTGCACGTTCATCAGGCCGACCACTTTCAGCGCCTTCGCCATAGCCACCGTCTGGCGGCGCATCTCGTCCAGCACGTCCTGCGACAGGCTGTAGGGCGGCAGCGAACACGCCGAATCGCCCGAATGCACGCCGGCCTGCTCGATGTGCTGCATGATGCCGCCGATCACCACCTGCTCGCCGTCGGACAGCGCGTCGACATCAACCTCGATGGCGTCATTGAGGAAGCGGTCGAGCAGCACCGGCGACTTGTTCGACACCTTGACCGCCTCGGTCATGTAGCGCCGCAGGTCAGCTTCCTCGCGCACGATTTCCATTGCACGACCGCCCAGCACGTAGCTTGGGCGCACCACCAGCGGGTAGCCGATTTCCTCTGCCATGCGAATGGCACTGTCGGGGTTGCGCGCGGTGCGGTTGGGCGGCTGCTTCAGGCCCAGATCGTGCAGCATCTGCTGGAAGCGCTCGCGGTCCTCGGCGGCGTCGATCATGTCGGGACTGGTGCCGATGATGGGCACGCCGTTGCGTTCCAGGTCGCGCGCCAGCTTCAGCGGCGTCTGCCCGCCGTACTGCACGATCACGCCCCAAGGCTTCTCGATGCGCACGATTTCCAGCACGTCTTCCAGCGTCAGCGGCTCGAAATACAGGCGGTCGGAGGTGTCGTAGTCGGTGGAAACGGTCTCCGGGTTGCAGTTGACCATGATGGTCTCGAAGCCGTTTTCGCGCAGCGCCAGCGCGGCATGCACGCAGCAGTAATCGAATTCGATGCCCTGGCCGATGCGGTTCGGCCCGCCCCCCAGCACCATGATCTTCTTGGCGTCGGTCGGATGCGCCTCGCACTCTTCCTCGTAGGTCGAGTACATATAGGCGGTCTGCGTGGCAAACTCGGCCGCGCAGGTATCGACCCGCTTGTAGACCGGATGCAGCGCCAATTCCTGGCGGCGTGCGCGCACCGCGTGCTGGTCAGTGCTCAAAAGCTTGGCCAGACGGCGGTCGGAGAAGCCGGCGCGCTTGAACTGACGCAGCTCGTCGCGCCCGAGGTCAATCAAGGCGCGTCCGGCCAGTGAGGTTTCCAGTTCGATCAAGCCCTGAATCTGGTCTAGGAACCATGGGTCGATTTTCGAAAGTGCGTGGATCTCATCCAGGCTCATGCCGACACGGAAGGCATCGCCGACGTACCAGATACGCTCTGGACCGGGCGACATCAGCTCGGCCTCGATCTCTTCCTGATCGGTGGTCTTGGGGTCGAAACCGTCAGCGCCGACTTCCAGTCCGCGCAGGGCTTTCTGCAGCGACTCCTGGAAGCTGCGGCCGATCGCCATCACCTCGCCCACCGACTTCATCTGCGTGGTCAGGCGATCGTCGGCCTGCGGGAATTTCTCGAACGCGAAGCGCGGGATCTTGGTCACCACGTAATCGATCGACGGCTCGAACGAGGCCGGGGTCGCGCCGCCGGTAATGTCGTTCTGCAACTCGTCGAGCGTGTAGCCGACCGCCAGCTTGGCCGCCACCTTGGCGATCGGGAATCCGGTCGCCTTCGACGCCAGCGCGGAAGACCGCGACACCCGCGGGTTCATTTCGATCACCACCATGCGCCCGTCTTCCGGATTGATGGAGAACTGCACGTTGGAGCCGCCGGTGTCGACGCCGATCTCGCGCAATACCGCGAGGCTCGCGTTGCGCATGATCTGGTATTCCTTGTCGGTCAGCGTCTGCGCCGGCGCCACCGTGATGGAGTCGCCGGTATGCACGCCCATCGGGTCGAAGTTCTCGATCGAGCAGATGATGATGCAGTTGTCCTTGCTGTCGCGCACCACCTCCATCTCGTATTCCTTCCAGCCGAGCAGCGATTCCTCGATCAACAGCTCATGCGTCGGCGAGGCTTCCAGGCCGCGCTCGCAGATGGCGACGAATTCGTCGCGGTTGTAGGCGATGCCGCCGCCCGAGCCGCCCATCGTGAACGAGGGCCGGATGATCGACGGGAAGCCCAGCGCCGCCTGTACCTGCAGCGCTTCTTCCAGGCTGTGGGCGATCGACGAACGCGCGGAAGCCAGCCCGATCCTGGTCATCGCTGTCTTGAACTTTTCGCGGTCTTCCGCCTTGTCGATGGCCTCTTTCGAGGCACCGATCATCTCGACGCCGTATTTCTCCAGCACACCGTGCTTGGCCAGATCAAGCGCGCAGTTCAACGCGGTCTGCCCGCCCATGGTCGGCAGCAGCGCATCGGGACGCTCGATCTCGATGATCTTCTCGACCACCTGCCAAGTAATCGGCTCGATGTAGGTGACGTCGGCCATGTCCGGGTCGGTCATGATCGTCGCCGGGTTGCTGTTGACGAGGATGACCTTGTAGCCCTCCTCGCGCAGCGCCTTGCACGCCTGGGCGCCGGAATAGTCGAATTCGCACGCCTGCCCAATGACGATGGGGCCGGCGCCGATGATGAGAATGCTTTTAAGGTCAGTGCGCTTGGGCATGGTCGGCCATCAGCTTAATAAATCGGTCGAACAAATAGCTCACGTCGTGCGGGCCGGGGCCGGCTTCCGGGTGACCCTGGAAGCTGAAGGCGGGGGCGTCGGTGCGCGCGATCCCCTGCAGCGAGCCGTCAAACAGCGAGACGTGGGTGCTGCGCAGGTTGGCCGGCAGGGTCGCCGGGTCCACCGCGAAGCCGTGGTTCTGGCTGGTGATCGCCACCCGCCCGCTGTCGAGGTCCTTGACCGGATGGTTGGCGCCGTGGTGGCCGAACTTCATCTTCACCGTCTTGGCACCCGAGGCGAGCGCCAGCAACTGGTGGCCCAAGCAGATGCCGAAGGTCGGCACGCCTGCGGCGACCAGCTCGGCAACCGCCTTGATCGCGTAATCGCACGGCTCGGGGTCGCCGGGACCATTGGAGAGGAAAATACCGTCCGGCTCCAGCGCCATCGCCTCGGCGGCGGTGGCGGTGGCGGGCAGCACGGTGAGGCGGCAGCCGCGCTCGGCCAGCATGCGCAGGATATTGCGCTTGACGCCGTAGTCGAAGCCCACCACATGAAAACGCGGCGCGGTCAGCTGGCCGTAGCCGCGTCCGAGCTTCCATTCGGTCTCGCTCCATTCGTACATCGCCGGCGCGCTCACTACCTTGGCCAGGTCCATGCCGCCCAGGCCCGGGAAGGCACGCGCGGCTTCGAGTGCCTTGACCTCGAATGCGTTCACCTTGTCTGGCGTGCCCGCCATGATGC
>DASTEA010000174.1:0-3167 GCA_035710075.1 Thiobacillus sp. | reverse complement strand
GCCACATCACGCAAGCCAACGCGCGGCGGCTGGTGGTGAAGGAACTGGGCGTCGCCACACTGAACGGCCTGCTGTGGGGCTCGGTGGTCGGCGTCTTCGCCTGGCTGCTGTACGACAACCCGGCGCTCGGCGGCGTGATGGCGCTGGCGATGCTGCTGAACCTGCTGGTGGCCGCGCTGGCCGGCATCTTCATCCCGCTGACACTGGATCGCGTGAAGCGCGACCCGGCCATCGGCTCGTCAGTGCTGCTCACCTTCGTTACCGACAGCATGGGCTTCTTCATCTTCCTCGGGCTGGCCACCCTGCTGCTGCTATGAAATCCCTCCCGGACAGCCGCGCCCTGTACGGGCGTCTGCTCGGCTACGTGAAACCTTACTGGCGCATGTTCGCGCTGTCCCTCGTCGCGCTGATCCTGACCGCCGCCACCGAGCCCCTGCTGCCCGCTCTGTTCAAGCCGCTCCTGGACGAGGGCTTCGTCGCCAAGGACCAGGACTTCATCCGCTGGATCCCGGCCCTGCTGCTGGGACTGTTCCTGGTGCGCGGACTCACCAGTTTCGTCAGTACCTACTTCATGGCCTGGGTGGGCAGCCGCCTGGTGATGGATCTGCGCGCGGCCATGTTCGACAAGCTGATGACGCTGCCGACACGCTATTTCGACCAGAACCCGAGCGGCCAGCTGATCGCACAACTGGCGTTCAACGTCACCCAGGTCACGCAGTCGGCCACCAGTTCGCTCACCACCCTGGTGCGCGACACCGTCACGATCCTGGGATTGCTCGGCTATCTGCTATGGCTGAACTGGCAGCTGACCCTGATCGTGTTCGGCATGGTCCCGCTCACGCTGTGGATCGTGCGCATCGCCAGCACGCGCCTGCGCGGGCTGTCGCGCAAGGCGCAGCGGAACATCGGCGACCTCACCCAGGTGGTCGACGAAGCGGTAGGCGGGCATCGCGTGGTCAAGCTTTTCGGCGGCGAGGTGTACGAGCAGACGCGCTTCCGCCATGCCGCCAATCTGGCGCGCCTGTTCGAGATGAAGCGCGTCGCCGCCAATGCGGTGTACGAGCCCGTCATCCAGTTCATCGCCGCTGTGGCCTTGGCGATCATCGTCTATATCGCGGTCGGACAGGCGACCAGCAACACCATCACGGTGGGCGGCTTTGTCGCCTTCTTCATGGCCATGCTGCTGCTGTTTGCGCCGCTCAAAAGGCTCACCGCAGTCAACGACCAGCTGCAGCGCGGGCTGGCCGCGGCCGAAACTATTTTCGACATGCTCGACCAGGATACCGAACGCGACAGCGGCACCCGCACGCTAACCCGCACCGAGGGGCGGCTCTCGTTCCGCGACGTGGCGCTCACCTATCCGGGCAAGACCCGGCCCGCGCTTGAGCACGTCACGCTCGACATCGCGCCCGGCGAAACGGTGGCGCTGGTCGGCGCCTCCGGCTCGGGCAAGACCACGCTGGCCAATCTGGTGCCACGCTTCTACGATCCCGATTCCGGCGTGATCGAGCTCGACGGCATCGACATCCGCGACATCCGCCTGCAGAACCTGCGCAGCCATATCGCGCTGGTGTCGCAAGACGTGGTGCTGTTCAACGACACGCTGGGGCACAACATCGCCTACGGCGCGAAGCGCGACGCCACGCCCGACCAAATCCGCGCCGCCTGCATCGCCGCGCACGCCTGGGAATTTATCCAGGCCATGCCCGACGGCCTCGACACCCTGGTCGGCGAGAACGGCATGCGGCTTTCCGGCGGCCAGCGCCAGCGCATTGCCATCGCGCGCGCGATCCTGAAAAACGCCCCGCTGCTGATTCTCGACGAAGCCACTTCGGCGCTCGACAACGAATCCGAACGCCACGTGCAGGCCGCGCTCGACACCCTGATCACCAACCGCACCACCCTGGTCATCGCCCACCGCCTCTCCACCATCGAGCGCGCCAGCCGCATCGTGGTGCTGGAAGGCGGGCGCATCATCGAGATCGGCAGCCACGCCGAACTGATCGCCAAACAAGGCCGCTACGCGCAGCTGCACGCGCTGCAGTTTGCCGCATGAACACAACAACGGCAGGCTGGGTCAAGCCTGCGCGCTCGCTGGTCACCGCGGCCGGCCGCGCCATCGGCGACTACCGCATGATCCGCGACGGCGACCGCATCCTGCTGGGCTTGTCGGGCGGCAAGGATTCGCTCTCCTTGCTGCACACCCTGCGTCATCTGCAACAGAAGGCGCCGGTGAAGTTCGAGCTCGTGGCGTGCACGGTCGACCCGCAGTCCGAGCAGTACGACCCTTCGCCCTTGAAGCCCTATCTGGCCGGGCTCGGCGTGCCCTACTTTCTCGAATCGCAGCCGATCGTGGCCGACGCGCAAAGAACGCTGACCCGCGATTCCGATTCGTTCTGCGCCTATTGCTCGCGCATGCGACGCGGCATTCTTTACCGCGTCGCGCGCGAACAAGGCTGCAACGTCGTTGCGCTGGCACAGCATCTGGACGATCTCGCCGAGACGCTGATGATGTCGATGCTGTTTGGCGGCAAGCTTAGGACCATGCAGCCGCATTACCTCAACGACGCCGGCGACCTACGCATCATCCGGCCGTTTGCCTACGCGCGCGAACGCCAGACCCGCGCGTTCGCGACGGACGCCGGCCTGCCGGTGATCTTCGAGAACTGCCCGGCGTGTTTCTCCAAGCCGCAGCAGCGCTACGCGATGAAGCAGATGCTGGCGGAGCAGGAAAAAACCCACCCGCGCATTTTCAACAGCCTGTTGACGGCGATGCGCCCGCTGATGGGCGAGCCGCCTGCCTGAACTGCCTGAATGATTCCCGGCGCCGGCATTTGTCCGTAGAATCAAGCCTTTGTTTTAATTGACAGTTTCCACAAAGAGTACAAGGTTATGACCGCTTCCTTCATCCCCCCCAAGCGCATCCTCATGGGCCCCGGCCCCTCCGACGTGCCGCAGCGCATCCTCGACGCCATGGCGCGCCCGACCATCGGCCACCTCGATCCGGCTTTCGTCGACCTGATGGAGCAGATCAAAGCCATGCTGCGCATGGCGTTCCAGACCGAGAACGCGCTGACTTTCCCGGTCTCGGCGCCCGGCTCGGCGGGGATGGAAATGTGCTTCGTCAACCTGGTCGAGCCGGGCGACAAGGTGATCGTGTGCCGCAA
>DASTEA010000173.1:0-6036 GCA_035710075.1 Thiobacillus sp. | reverse complement strand
CCGCCCAACATCGAGGCAGCGCCCATGAAACGCAATTGGCCGTCACCGAGCTCCAGCATCCGGCGGAAGCCGTCCCGCCAGACGGCAGGCGCGGCAAACGGCAGAATCCCTTCAATCACCAGCAACAGTCCGATTGCTGCAAGCCAGTCGGAACCGGTCATTGAGCACCGGCGGCACGCGGATTCTTCATGTACTTGAAGAAGTCAGCGCTGGGGTCGAGCACCATCACGTCGCTCTTGCTCCTGAAGCTTTCGCGATACGCCTGCATCGAGCGGTAGAACGCATAGAACTCGGCGTTCTTGCCATACGCAGAAGCGTACACGGCCGAAGCCTTGGCATCACCCTCACCCTTGACACGCTGGGCATCGCGGTAGGCCTCGGCAACGATCACGTCCTTCTGCTTGTCGGCATCGGCCTTGATCTTTTCCGCCTCGGCCGCGCCGGTCGAACGCAACTCGTTGGCCACCTGCTTGCGCTCGGCTTCCATCCGACGGTAGACGTTTTCCGACACGGTTTCCGGCAGGTCGACCCGCTTGATCCGCACATCCACCACCTGCACGCCGATCTTGCGAGCGTCGACATCGGCCTTGGCACGGATGATACTCATGATTTCCTCGCGGCGCCCCGAGACCACCTCGTTGATGGTGCGCTTGCCGAACTCGGCGCGCAGGCCGTCGTTGACCGTCTGGTTGAGGCGAATCTGCGCGCGCGTCTCGTCACCGCCGACCGACACGTAAAACTGCCGCGCATCGATCACGCGCCATTTGATGAAGGAATCGACCAGCACGTTCTTCTTTTCCGAGGTGATGAAACGCTCGGGATCGGCCGAATCCAGCGTCAGGATGCGCGTATCGAAATAACGCACGTTCTGCACCAGCGGCAGCTTGAAATAGAGGCCGGGCTTGGTCTTCACCGACACCACCTCACCCAGCTGGAACACCAGGGCGTTCTGCCGCTGGTCCACCGTGAACATGCTGGCGCTCAGCAGCACCAGCAAAACAACCAGAGCAATCAGGATGAGACCGATATTCCTGCTCATGGCCGATCCTCCCGATCACGGTTGCGGAGGGCATCGCGCGAGCGGGTGTCCGTGGCCGCGGGGGGTGTCGCAGCCAGCGGTTGCGAAAGCGCATCCGGGCCGCCGCTGTAGGGCTGGCTCACGGTCTGCTGCAATTTGTCGAGCGGCAGATACAGGAGGCTGTTGCCGCCTTTCTGGTCCACCAATATCTTGCTGGTGTTGTTCATCACGGTCTGCATGGTGTCGAGATAGATACGCTGGCGCGTAACCTGCGGCGCCTTTTGATATTCGGCAAAAATCTGTACAAAGCGACTGGCCTCACCCTCGGAGTTGGCAATCACCGACTGCTTGTAGCCTTCGGCCTCTTCCTTCAAACGCGAGGCCAGACCGCGGGCACGCGGCACCACGTCGTTGGAGTAGGCCTCGGCCTCGTTCTTCAGGCGTTCGCGGTCCTGGCCCGCTTTCACCGCGTCGTCGAAAGCAGCCTGCACCTGCTCGGGCGGCTGGATGTTCTGCAGCGTCACCTGGCTGATGCTGATGCCGGTCCTGTGGCGATCATGGATATCCTGCATCAGCTGCTTGGCACGCGCGGCAATTTCGGCGCGGCCCTCGTACAGCACGAAGTTCATCTTGTTCTTGCCGACGACTTCGCGCATCGCGGTTTCGGCCACCTGCAGCGCACTGTCTTCAGGCGAGCGGTTGATGAACAGGAACTCGACCGGGTCTTTCAGGATGTACTGCACGGCAAACTGCAGGTCGATGATGTTCTCGTCGTCGGTCAGCATCAACGACTCTTTCAGCACCTTGCTCTTGACGTTGTTACGGTAGCCGATTTCAATGGTGCGCACCTGGTCGACGTTGACGATTTCACGCGACTCGACCGGCCACGGTAGATGCCAGCGCGGCCCCGGTTCGGTGGTCTCGATGTACTGGCCAAAGCGCAGCACCATGCCACGCTGCCCGGTATCGACGATGTAAAACCCGCTCGCCACCCACACCAGCACCAGCGCGCCGATCAGCAAGCCGACCAGACTGCCGCTCGGCAAGCTGCTAGGAGAAAGGCCGCCACCGCCCTCGCCGCCGCCGCCGCTGTCCTTGCCGCCGAACATGCCGTTGAGACGCTGGTTGATGCGACGCCAGAGCTCGTCGAGATCGGGAGGTCCGCTTTTTTTGTTGCGGTTACCGCTGTTGCCCCATTGGGGATCGTTCCATGCCATATCGTTATTTAGCGAAAACTGTAGGATTGGTGGATGGGTCGCCTGGTGCGCCGGCTTCATCCTGAATGTGGTTGGCGCCCAGGATTTCTGACAGCGCCTCGCGTAACAACTCAAGCCCCGCGCCGGTTTGCGCGGATACATACACGCTTTGAAGTTTACCATACTCGTCGCGCCCCACTCCCGGCGCCACGCCTGTCAAATCGAGCTTGTTGTAGACGCGAAGCTGCGGCACGGCATCCGCCCCGATTTCATGCAACACCTTTTCGACCGCCTCGATCTGACGCTCGCGTCCAGGGCTGGACGAATCGATCACATGCAGCAGCAAGTCGGCTTCGGCGGTGGCTTCCAGCGTGGCGCGGAAGGCCGCCACCAGGTCGTGAGGCAGGCGGGTGATGAAGCCAACCGTATCCGACAGCACCACTTCAGCGCCCGCCGGCTCACCCAAGCGCGGCAGGTAAATCTTGCGCGTAGTCGTGTCTAGCGTGGCGAACAGCTGGTCGGCCGCATAGGCGCCGGCGTGCGTCAGCGCGTTGAACAAAGTGGACTTGCCCGCATTGGTGTAGCCCACCAGCGCCACCGACAGCACGTTCTGGCGCGCGCGCGAACGCCGCTGGGTGCGGCGCTGCTTGCCGAGCTTGGCGAGTCGTTCGCGCAGCGCCTTGATCCGCGTGCCAATCAGGCGGCGGTCGGTTTCCAGCTGTTTCTCGCCCGGGCCGCGCATGCCGACGCCGCCGCGCTGACGCTCAAGGTGGGTCCAGCCGCGCACCAGCCGGGTCGACAAATGCTGCAGCTGGGCCAGTTCGACCTGCAACTTGCCTTCGGCACTGTTCGCACGGCTGGCAAAGATATCCAGAATCAGGCTGACGCGGTCGATTACCCGGCAGTGCAGGCGACTCTCGAGATTGCGTTCCTGCGCGGGCGACAACTCATGGTTGAAAATGACGACATCGGCATCGGTGGCTGCAACCAGCGCCGCGATTTCATCGGCCTTGCCGCTCCCCACAAACAGTGCGGCGTCCGGGCGGCTACGCTTGCCCTGCACTTCCCCCTGGATGTCGAGGCCCGCTCCCGCTGCCAGCAGGCGCAACTCGGCCGCGCTTTCGGCAAAATCCGGAGTCCCGAAATCGAGCGCCACCAGGATGACGCGCTCGCCACCCGCGTGCCGCTCAAACAAGAGGGCACTCCCGGTATCCACCCGGGCAGTCTGCATTTTGCGAACGGTCTACGGCTGCCGGTGAGAAGGTGAAGCAGCACGGGCACAGAAACGGGAACATGTTCACGAAATCAAAAAAAAGGCCGTGGGAACGGAGCCGGGCACTGGCTTTGTCGCTTCAGGGCTCGTACTGCAGGTCAACGGCGCGCAGGCGTTCCGCCGCCTGCTCCGGGTTGATGGTGTTGACGAACAGTCCCGAGCCGAGCTCGAAGCCGGTGGGAATCGAGGTGCGAGGACAGATTTCCAGATGCCAGTGGTAACTCGCGGCATACTCGCCGCGAGCCCTGTCGCCATGCTTCGAGTCCGCGCCGCTATGCGGCACGGAGTGCAGGAAAAAGTTGTACTGTGCGCCGCCGATCACCGCATCCAGACGCGCCATGGTGCGCTTCACCACCCGCGCCAGGTCGGCCATGTCATCGGCGGGCACGTCGAGAAAATCTGCCTGGTGCGTCAGCGGCAGGATGTGCACCTCCCACTCGTAGCGACTGGCGAAGGGCTTGATCGCGATGAATTTCTCGCCGCGCTCGACCACATACTGGCCGACGTTGATCTTGCGCCGCACCGCGCCGGAGTTGCGGTCGTAAATCGTCGCCTCGAAGGTCAGCGCCTCGTCGATCAGCGCGCAGAAGATGCAGTGGTGGTGTTTGGCGTAATGCGCGGCGCTGTTCTTCACCTCGGCGTCGACGTTTTCCGGAACTACCGGCATCGCGATCACCTGGCTGTGGGTATGCGGGATCGACGCTCCCGCCGCCGGGCCGAAGTTCTTGAACACCAGCACATATTTCAGGCGTGCGTCGGATTCGAACAACTGCCGCATGCGCGTCTGGTAGACGCCGAACAGCGCCGCCAGATGGCTTTCCGCCATGTCCTGCACGGCGATGCCGTGTTCGTGGTGATCGATGATGACCTCGTGCCTGCCGTAGCCATCGATCGTCTGCTGCAGGCCGAAATTGAAGCCGGCCTGTTCGCGATCGTCGCCCAGCACCGGGTAGAGGTTTTCCACCATGCGAATCTGCCAGTCGCCCTCCGCTGGCCAACTCATAATCAGCGGTGGCGTCTTGTGCTCGTTGCCACGGCAGAACGGGCAGGTTTCCACATGCTTGCGGGTGTCGCGCGGCGCCAGGTCCTCGGCCTTTTTCGGGCGCATGCCGCGCGCGGTGGCCACCAGCACCGACTCGCTCGGCACGATGGGATTGATGCGAATTTCGCGGACTTCGTTCGTGCTGGGGGTGTTGGGGTCTGACATGCGGGTTCTCCTCGTGTCGCCAAGCTTAAATCAGCCGGGCCCGCCCGTCGGATCATTATTCTTATGCGCCCAGTCAAGCTTTTTATCCCCGTCCTCAACAGGGGCTTGCGTTGACGAAGCCCGGTCCGGCGCAGACAATGATAAATCTTTGCCTACCCTTCGGAGCATCCCCATGGATATCGATAAAACCCTACACGACGAACAGCGCATCATGCGCATGATGCGCAAGACCCTCACCTCCATCGTGCGCGACACCGCGCCTCGCGACGGCAACCCCAGCCCCCTGACCGAAGCCACCGTGCTCGGCATCAAGGATTGCCTGGTGGTGATTTCCAACCGCGAAGTCGAGCTCGCCAAGCTCACCGGCCGCACCCTGGAAGAGCGTCCGCACTACAGCGACGAGACGCCCAGCGCCCACGTCGTCAAGATCAGCAGCATTCCGAAAAAAACCCACTGACGATGCCGCAAGCCACCAGCCTGTTCACCGATGTCGAAGCGAAAGTCGTCGGCACCTCGGCGGTGGTGATTTATGCGCCCGCCGGCAAGAAGCGCCAGCGCTTCCCGGAAGGGGTGGTCGACGTTTACGAAAGTGAAGATGAGGCGCTGGCACACGCCGCCCCGGACAAGAATCGCTTCGCGGCGGTTGCCAGCGGGCCCTCGCGGTCGTCTGAGGGCTTCAGGCTGTTTTATCTGGTGCGCTGGCTGGACTGATATTCAGTCCTTGCCGTAGACCTTGCGCCGCACCCGCTTCTTGCGCCGCATCCGCGTCGCTTCGCTTTCGGTCAGCGGGCCGCGCGTCTTGCCTTCATACGGATTACTGGCACCGCCTTCCTTGATCTGGATTCGCAGCGGTGTGCCCTGCAGCTTGAACGCCTTGCGGAAACTGCTTTCCAGGTAGCGCTTGTAGTCGTCGCGCAGCCCTTCCAGCGCGTTGCCGTGCAGCACGATCACCGGCGGATTCTTGCCGCCCTGGTGGGCATAGCGCGGCTTGGGGCGGAACAGGCCATTCTTGGGTGGCGCGTGTTGCTCCACCGCCATCTCCAGCACCCGTGTGAGCTTGGGCGTCGACAGCTTGATGAAGGCGGCGGCGTGCGCGGCTTCGACGTCCTTCAGCAGGTTTTCCAAGCCCTTGCCCTTCAGCGCCGAAATGTAATTGAAGCGGGCAAAGTCGAGAAACGCCAGCTTGCGCCCGATGTCGCGTTTGACGTCCTCGCGCTGCTCGGCGGAAAGCCCGTCCCACTTGTTGACCGCGACCACCAGCGCGCGCCCGGTTTCCAGAACGAAACCCGCCAGATGCGCGTCCTGCTCGGAAATGTTCTCGTGCGCGTCGAGCACCAGCACC
>DASTEA010000172.1:0-6530 GCA_035710075.1 Thiobacillus sp. | reverse complement strand
ATTGCGGCCGACTGGGTGGCGCTCGCCGCGTCTCCGCCTTTTCCGGGCTGGCGCCCGGCATCGAACCCCGCCGGGCGATCGATCCTGCCTACAGCCGCAGCCATTCTCCTGTCTGGGTTTTCCGCGACCCCGTACTCCTTCTCGAGCTTGAGGTCGGCAAGGCGGCGGATCGCCTCGGGGGTCATGGCGGTTTCGGTCGTTTCGTCGAGGAACTTCTGGTAGCTCTGCATCGCCTTTTCGATGCCGCCCTCGATCTGCTCGTCCTTGAGATCGAGCTTGGTGTGTTTCAGTTCGCCGATCGTTCCCTTCTCCATGCTGGAGGAGCAGGAGGCCAGCAGAATGGAAGACGCGATCAGGGTGAGGCGGAAATGACTCATTTGGCCACGCTCCCCATGCCTTGCTGCTGTGCCTTGACCGCACGGTCATAACTTTCGGCCATGGCAAACCGTGCCTGGACCTGATAGTCCTCCAGTCGCTCGCGGCGCTGCTCGAACTCGTTGATGGCCATCAGTTCAAGCATGTGCCCTTGTCTTGCCATCAGGGTTGCCACTTTTTCCTTGGCATCGCGCGAGCGATTGCGCGCGTGGCGAATCTGGTCGTCATAGCCTTGATAGCTCTGGGTCGCCGCCTGCCGCGTCCTGACGAAAGCGGCATAGATCTCTTTCAGCCGGGCCACATCGGCATCGAGCTCATGCAGATGCTTGTAGGCATCGGTCAGGCGCTGGTCGTAGGTGGTGTGGATCTCGAAATGGATGCGTCCCTGCAGCCGCTTGATGCGGCGTCGGGCGTCCGCGGCCCCTTCGCTGGTGTCGTCCTTGAACTGCGCTTCGAGTCGCGCGAGTTGCTCCCGCAGGATGCGTTCGTCCGTCGTCATCAGGAAATCGGGGCGCGGTGCAATCAGCATGTGCTGCAGGCGGTCGTCGAGGCTCTGGCGCTGCTCCATGCGCAGCCGGAACTGCGAGTCGAGGGCGCGGAATTTCTTGTCGATTTCGGGCAGCAGCGGCTCGTAGTACCTGCGGCGCAAGTCGATCATCTCTTCCCAGGAATCGACGTACTCGTCCCATGCAATGAGCCGCTTGCGCAGATCGTCAAGGTCGAAGTAATTCTGCAGCGAGGATTGGAAATCGTTGGAGGCCATCAGATCCTTCAGGTAGAAGGTTTCCGGCGTTTCCGGCAGCTCCCGCAGCCGGATGACCCAGTTGCTGTCCTGCTTCAGTTCCTCGCGCACCAGCGCCTTGAGGAAATTTCCCTTGTGGATGCTCTCGAGGGAGGCGTCGAGCTTGTTCAGTTCCTGCCCGAAGGATTCAAGCGCGCTCCCATAGAGCAGCGCCGCCTTGCCGTGCATGTCGAGCTTGGCATAGGAGTAGGGAACGCCCAGCAGGCTCTCCTGCACCGCCTTGCCGGTCGGATTGCGTTTGACCAGGAGGGTCCACGGCACCAGCGCGCGATCGAAGCGCCCGGCGGAAACGGACGACCAGCCGGAACCCAGCAGGGCCTTTTCGGAGAAGGGGCCGACCAGCCGCACACGGTCGAGATACTGGCTGGCCTCGCCCGGCTGGTTCGACTCCAGCAGCCGGTAGCCGAGCACCAGGTTCGCCTTGTCCTTGATCGACAGCGTGCCCTCGTCCTTGCTGCTGATCTGACCGGTCTTTTCGAGCTGCGCCAGCCCCGCTTTTTCCTGGTCGTTCTGGATCAGCGCGATGCCGAGGTTGTAACCGGCGAAACCCTCGTAACCCTTGGAATTCTTCATCCCCTGCAGGATCGCGATGGCCTCGGCGAAGCGGCCGTTGACCATGTTGATCTGCGCCCGCAGGAACTGCTCGTCGTCGCTGATCCTGTCGGGAACCTTGCCGGTGATGCGCTCGATGGCGTGCAGCGCGTTTTCCGGCTCGCTTTTCTGGTAATAGATACGCGCCAGCCGGAAGGCCGCCTCGTTCTTGATGTCCTGGCTGACATTGCCCTCGAGCACCGCCTTGATGGCGCGGCCCGCGCGCTGGTGCATGCGGTAGGAAAGCTCGAAATCGCCCACCGAGAATTCGGCGAAATTGGACTGCAGATGGAACGGGTCGAGATTTCGCTCGTCGAGACGATAGAACTGTCCCAGCTCGGTATCGAGCCTGGATATCGCGTCGAAATACTCGCCCTGCTGGGCGTAATAGAAGGCCTCGCCCAGGTAGAGATCCCGGGGCGCTTTCTGCGATGGGGTGTCGGCCGCGAATGCCTGTGCGGTGAGGCACAGCCCGAACAGCCAGAGAGATCTGCGCAGCATGGATTATCGGTCTTTGAACTCGATGTTCTTGCTGCCGGCCCCGGGCCCGGCCAGCGTGATTTCGACCAGCCTGGGCCCAACGTCCTTGGTGAAGGTGTGGCTTGCGCTCTGGCGGTAATCGCTGTTGCCCGTCGTCTTCCCGATCAGCGTCACGTCGAGCGTGTGCTCGCCCGCACGGATGTTTCCGGTGTGGATGCGCTGCACCCCGCCCTTCTGCAGCGCCTCGAGTTCCTTGTAGGTATAGATGTGGTGCGCAGCTTCCTTGCCGTCGATCTTGACCTCCATTGCATCGAGGCGGAACTTGTCGCCCTGCGTCATGGCAACGAACAGCGACACCTGGGTATTGGACGGATAGAGCAGCTTCTCCTCAAGCTGCGTGAGGTCGGTTGAAATCGCCAGGACGTCCTTCTTGATGTCCTGCACCTGCTCGTCGAGCCCTTTGATCTGCTCCCTGGAAATCTCCTCGGCGGCAGTGGCGCCCGCCATCACCGAAATCAACGACCCAATACACGCGATTCTCAAAAGTTTTTGCATATCAACCATCCGTAAGACAAAACGTCGCCACATCAGAATCACTCACAGCATTTCAACGGGAGCACACTTTTCTCCCCTTTTGATTGCCCGTTACGGTGCCGACCAATCGTTCCAGCAAGCCGGAAATCGTTTTTCACACGGCCACGTTCCTGGATGGAATGGTCGCCATCGCGGGCACGAATCAATAACGTTGAATTGCTATCAGTAGTGTCGAATTGCTAACGGCGTGGGTTGATGCTTCTTGAGCCACTTCGGGATTTTTTTTGGAGGGGAGCCGACGGTGGAACCAGGCGGCCCTGTTCTGCACGGGGAGGCAGCGAGAGCGGGATCGCCGGAAATTACCCGCCGGTCACCGCAGTGACGCGGGGGCGTTTCCGGTTTTCACTTCAGGACAACGACCAGCCTGCCCGCTACGAGACAGGTGGGACGGCAGGAAAGAAAGCGGCGCCGGTGGTGACGATCAGGAACGGCTTTGAATCGTGTCGGGCCACGCTCCTAGACATGCGGCGTGACCGGCGGCAGCACCGAAGCAGGCGCAGCCTCGATGGCGACGATCTCGAACTGCATGGTGGCGAGGTCGGCCATGATGTAGGTGGGCGCTGCGCCGACGCCGCCGACGGTACCGGGGTTGATCAGCCAGGTCTGTCCACCCTTGATGGTGGGTACTTGGGTGATGCTGGATTTGTGGTCGTGGCCGCAACACACGAGATCGTAGTCGCCGGTGCAGGCGAGCGCCTGGGCATAGTGGGGGTAATGCACCAGGAACAGGTTGCGGTCGGCCAGGGTGAAGGATGCGTCCTGGCCGTGGTAGCGGATCACGCTGTTGGGCTCGGCGGCCAGCCGGCTCATGTTGTAGAGGTCGCCGGTGTTGTTGCCGTGGATGACGTGCACCGGCAGTTCGTATTTCTGCAGCACCCGCAGCGTGGTCGGTGCCACCACGTCGCCGCAGTGCAGCACCGCTTCCGCCCCATGCGCCCTGGCGTGCTCGACTGCCGCGCCCAGCAGGCGGCGGTTGTCGTGGGAGTCGGAAACGATGCAGACCTTCACGATCTAGAAGGCCGGTTTGTCCGCTGCATTGCGGTAGCGCTCCACGCCGGCCAGAATTTCTGCGCGGGCATCGTCAATGCCAACCCAGCCTTCGACCTTGACCCACTTGCCCTCTTCGAGATCCTTGTAATGCTCGAAAAAATGGGAAATTTGCGCCAGCAACAGGGCTTGCAGGTCTTCGGGCTTGTTCACGCCCCGGTAGAGGCCGCACAGTTTGTCGACCGGCACGGCCAGCAGCTTGCCGTCCACCCCGGCTTCATCGGCCATCTTCAGCATGCCGATGGGACGGCAGCGCACCACCACGCCGGTGATCAGCGGAATCGGCGTGATCACCAGCACGTCGACCGGGTCGCCGTCTTCCGACAGGGTGTGCGGGATGTAGCCGTAGTTGCAGGGGTAATGCATGGCGGTCGACATGAAGCGGTCGACGAACATCGCGCCGGATTCCTTGTCGACTTCATACTTGATCGGTTCGCCATGGGCGGGGATTTCAATGATGACATTGAAGTCATCCGGCAGGTTGCGGCCGGAGCTGACGTGGTTGAGACTCATGGCTGTCACTAAACGATGAAAGGCGCGCATTATACCCGCCCCCCGCCGCGCTTCGCTTGCCGGCGATTAATCCTATAATCCTGCTATTTGCATGACGTTCTTCGCCTCCACCTTCCAGCCCGCCAGCACGCTACGCCCGTCCGGACTCGCCGGAGCGGCCGATGCCCTTTATCTGGCCGAGTTGGCGCGCAGCGCCGCGCCGCTGGTGGTGGTGTGCGCGAGCGCATGGGACGCCAACCGCCTGGCCGAGGAGTTGCGCTGGTTCGACCCCGGCTTGCGGGTATGCGCTTTCCCCGACTGGGAAACCCTGCCCTACGACAGTTTTTCGCCCCACCCCGACCTGATATCCGAGCGGCTGGCGACGCTGTACCAGATTTCGCGCGGCGAATTCGACATCGCAGTGGTGGCGCTTCCCACCGCGCTGTACCGGCTGGCGCCGCCGGCGTTCCTGGCGGCGCACACGTTTTTCCTCAAGCAGAAGGACGTCCTCGACGAGGCGGCCTTCCGCGCGCAGATGGCGCTGGGCGGCTACACCAACGTCAATCAGGTCTACGCGCCGGGCGAATTTTCGGTGCGCGGCGGCCTGATCGACCTGTTCCCCATGGGCAGCGCCCTGCCCTACCGCATCGACCTGTTCGACAACGAAATCGAGACGCTGCGCGCGTTCGACGTCGACACCCAGCGCAGCATCTATCCGGTGAACGAGGTGCGGCTGCTGCCCGCACGCGAATTTCCGCTCGACGAGGCCGGCATCACCCGCTTCCGGCAGAATTTCCGCGAGCGCTTCGAGGGCGACCCGTCGAAATCCAAGCTGTACAAGGACGTCAGCAACGGCTTGGCGCCGGCCGGCATCGAGTACTACCTGCCGCTGTTCTTCGACGAGACGGCGACGCTGTTCGACTACCTGCCTGCGCAGACAATATTCGTGGCCCACGGCGCGCTCGACCCCGCCGGCCAGGCGTTCTGGATCGACGCGCAAAGCCGCTTCCGCCTGCTGTCGGGCGACAAGGACCGCCCGCTGTTGCCGCCCGCCGAGCTGTTTCTGCCGACCGACGCCTTTTTCAGCCTGGCCAAGGCCTATGCCCGACTGGACGTGGAACAGACCGGCAGCGGGCTGGCCCGCCCCGTCCCGCCCATTTCAGTGGACCGCCGCGAGGCGCACCCGGTCGCCAAGCTGCAGGGCTTCATCGACGCGTTCAAGGGCAAGACGCTGATCGTCGCGCCGTCGGCCGGGCGGCGCGAAACCCTGCACGAATACCTCGCCGAGCACGGACTCGACGCCACGCTGTGCGATGGCTGGGCCGATTGCCAGGCGCAGTCCGAGCGCATCCTGCTCAGCCGCGTTCTTTTAACCCATGGCCCGCTCGCCGAAGGTTTCGTCAGCAGCGACGACCGTCTCGCCGTCATCACCGAAACCGAGCTCTACGCCATCCCGCCGAAGACCCGGCGCGCACGCGAGGCCCGCGCGACGCAGATCGACAACCTGCTGCGCGACCTCTCTGAGCTGAAGCCCGGCGACCCGGTGGTGCATGCGCAGTACGGCGTCGGGCAGTACCTCGGCCTGACCACCATGGACCTCGGCGACGGCGACACCGAGTTCCTGCAGCTCGAATACGCCAAGGGCGACAAGCTCTACGTGCCGGTCGCCAACCTGCACCTGATCTCGCGCTACAGCGGCGCCGGCGAGGGCGCGGCGCCGCTGCACAGACTGGGCACCGATCAGTGGGAAAAGGCGCGCCGCCGCGCCATGCAGGCGGCTCGCGACACCGCAGCCGAACTGCTGAACCTGTATGCGCTGCGCGCGGCGCGCGAGGGCCACGCGTTCCAGTTCTCGCTGCACGACTACGAAGCCTTCTCCGAGGGCTTCGGCTACGAGGAAACCCCCGACCAGGCCGCCACCATCGCGGCGGTGATGGCCGACATGCAGTCGGGCAAGCCGATGGACCGGCTGGTGTGCGGCGACGTCGGCTTCGGCAAGACCGAGGTCGCGCTGCGCGCCGCCTTCATGGCAGTGATGGGCGGCTACCAGGTGGCGGTGCTGGTGCCGACCACGCTGCTGGCCGAACAGCACTTCAACAACTTCTCCGACCGCTTCTCCGCCTGGCCGGTGAAGCTTGCCGAGCTGTCG
>DASTEA010000171.1:0-3099 GCA_035710075.1 Thiobacillus sp. | reverse complement strand
CCGCCGAAATCGTCGCCAAGACCAGCGAGAAATACCGCGAGGCGATGACGCGGTTGCTGGACTGACGATCTACTTCAGCGTCGCATTCAGAAAATCCGCCACCGCCGCCACCATTTCCCCCTCATGGCCGGTGTAGAAATGGTCGGCGCGGTTAATCACGACCTGTTTCGAACCCTTGCCTGCGAGGCTTTGCTTGCGCTTGCCGGCATTGGCCAGCACCGCCGGCAGGTCGTTGTCGCCATACAGGTCCAGCACCGGCAGCTTCACCGCCCGGTAGTCGTCTTGCGAGATGCCCAGGCTGGCCCATGATTTCACCGCGGGATCAGGCTTGCCGGCCAGGTATACCCGGCTCATGCGCGAGCCCATGCTGTGCGAGACAATGGCGATCTGCGTGTAGCCCTTGGCCTTGAGGAAGGCGACCGCCTCGGCGATGCGCTCGGCCGCTTCCCGGAAGGTCGGCGGATAGGCCTCGCCCTGGGCGTCGGCGGCCAGGATCGGCATCTGGATCGACAGGGTGGCGAAACCGCGGTCGGCCAGCTCGGTGCGCAGGGTGCCGACCATGCCCCAGTCGGGATGGATGCCCATGCCATGGACAACGATGGCCGCCTTGTCGGTATCCGGCACCGGGGTGAACAGCGTCAGGAACTTGCGGTGGCCGCGCGGCGTTTGCAGATACACTGGGTCGCCCACCACCAGCCCGGGCACCACTTCGTCCGCCCACTTCTTCTCGCGCGCATAATCCGCAGGCCCGGCAAGCGCCGCCAGTGAACACAGCGCAGCCCATCCAGCCAGCAGCCCCAACAGCATGTTTTTCTTCATTTCGCCTCTCCCGCGCGTTAAAGTTCATCACTCAGCCACCCGATAATCCAACGAAACCGTGGAAGTATCAATCGCTCAAGGTAGAAAAAAAGTGACCGCCAATCCGCTGCGCATCGTGCCATCCTCCTTGCCGACTGCCCCGCCGCGCGATGCGCGCCTGCGCAGCGGTGCACGGGTGGTGATTGTCGACGACCGCAGCACTGCACGCAGCCTGCTCGAAGGGCTGGCGCGCACGCTGGAACCCGGCGTGGTGGTGGACAGCTTCGCCGACCCGCTCGATGCCCTGGCGCAAATACAGCGCGTGACGCCGGACCTCATCATCAGCGACTACCGCATGCCGGGCATGGATGGCATCGAGTTCACCCGCCGTGTCCGCGCGGAGCGCCGTCTGGCGGACGTGCCGCTGATCATCGTCACCGTGGTGGAAGACCGCCAGATTCGTTATCAGGCGCTGGAAAACGGCGCCACCGACTTCCTCACCCGACCGATCGACCCGCAGGAGTACCGCGCACGCTGCCTCAACCTGCTGGCCCTGCGGCGCAGCCAGAAAATGCTGGCCGACCGCGCACTGTGGCTGGAAGACCAGGTGGTGCAGGCCACCCGCGAGGTGCGCACGCGCGAACGCGAGACCCTGATGAAGCTGGCCAAGGCCGGTGAATACCGTGACAAGGAAACCGGCAACCACATCATCCGCATGGCGAAATACGCCCGCCTGATCGCCGAGGAACTCAGGCTCACCGCGATGGAATGCGACGAGATCGAAGCCGCCGCGCCGATGCACGACATCGGCAAGATCGGCATTCCCGACCTGATCATGCTCAAACCCGGGCGGCACACTCCGGAAGAGCAGGCCATCATGCGTCGCCACCCGCTGATCGGCCATGGCATTCTGACCGACAGCCCTTCGCGCTACCTGCAGATGGGCGCAGTGATCGCGCTCGGCCATCACGAAAAATTCGACGGCAGCGGCTATCCGCAGGGCCTGGCCGGCGAGGACATCCCGCTGCCCGCGCGCATTGTCGCGGTGGCCGACGTGTTCGACGCCCTCACCTCCAATCGCCCCTACAAGCGCGCGTGGCCGTTTCAGGACGCGCTGAACTACATCCTGTCCGAAAGCGGCAAACATTTCGACCCCGCCTGCGTGCGTGCGTTTGAACTGCGCATCGATGCCGTGGCGGCCATCATGCGCGAGCTGGGCGACACGCCCAGCTGACGCCGCATGCTGCATCGGCTTTCGCTTTTCGATCTCGCCCGGCGCCTGCACGCGCGGGTGCGCGCGCGCCCGGACACCGAGTTCCAGCAGGCGCTGATCCGCTTTGCCATTGGCGCCATCGCTTACCTGTATTTCAGCTCGGAGTGGGTCGCCCATCCTGAGTACATCTATTCCACCATCCATCTCGTCGCACTGGTTTTCCTGACGACCGCCACGCTCATTCTGGTCGGGACGCTGGCCAGTCTGCGTGCGTCGCCGCTCAGGCGGCTGTTCGGGGCGGTGGTGGACTTCTCGACCGCCTCCTTCCTGCTGATAATGGGCGGCGAGACCTCGGCGCCGCTGGTCGGCATTTATCTGTGGGTGGTGCTCGGCAACGGCTTCCGCTACGGCGTTCCCTACCTGCACTTCTCCACCGTCCTCGCCGCGCTGGGATTCGGGGCGGTGCTGGCGCTCAATCCCTTCTGGAACAGCCATCTTGCACTCGGCGCCGGCATCCTGTTCACCATGGTGATCGTGCCGCTGTATGCCGCGTCGCTGACACGCCAACTGCACTCGGCGGTCCAGCACGCCAAAGAAGCCAGTCAGGCCAAGTCGCTTTTCCTCGCCAACATGAGCCACGAGCTGCGCACGCCGCTGAACGGCGTCATCGGCGTCGCCGACCTCCTGACCGGAACCAAGCTCGACAAGGAACAGCGGGAATTCGCCCAAATCATCCGCGCGTCGGCCACCACCCTGCTGGAACTGATCGACAACGTGCTCGACATCTCGCGCATCGAGGCCGGCCGCATTGCGGTCAGCGCCGAGGATTTCGACCTGCACCGCCTGGTCAACGGCACCGTCGCACTGATGGAGAACCAGGCGCAGGGCAAGGGGCTGGTGCTGGCGGCGCACATCGCGCCACAGACGCCGTTCCACCTGCACGGCGATGCGCGCCACCTGCGCCAGATCCTCATCAACCTGATCGGCAACGCCATCAAATTCACCGAACACGGCCGGGTCGACGTGTATATCCGCCCGGTGGGACAGGGACAGCCGCAGCGCCTGCGCTTCGAGGTGGTCGACACCGG
>DASTEA010000170.1:0-5544 GCA_035710075.1 Thiobacillus sp. | reverse complement strand
GCGGACGACTTCGCGGTGCGCGTGTTTGACCTGCCGGGCCACGGCGGACGCGCGGTGCGGGCCGACAACACCCTGCAGGGCTGGGCGGACGACCTGGCGCAACAGCTGCCGGACAACGCCACCCTGCTGGGCTGGTCGCTCGGCGGCCAGGTGGCGATGCGCGCGGCGCTCGATTATCCGCGCAAAGTCACGCGCCTGATCCTGCTGGCGTCGACCCCGAAGTTCGTCGCGACAGAAGACTGGCAGCGCGGCATGGCGCCTGCCGACCTGCAGGATTTCGGTGCCGCGCTGCTGGCCGATCCGCAGGCCACGCTGCTGCGCTTCCTCAGCCTGCAGACGCGCGGCATGAGTGGGCAGAAGGCCATGCTGCAGCAACTGCGGCAGACGCTGCTGGCCGCGCCCGCCGCCAGCAGCGACGCGCTGGCCGGCGGGCTGGCGATATTGCGCGACACCGACCTGCGCGCGGAACTGCCGCAACTGACGCAGCCGACCCTGATTCTGCACGGCGCGCTCGACACGCTGACGCCGCCGGCAGCGGGCGCCTGGTTGGCCGAGACCTTGCCCGCCGCGCAGCACATCGAGTTTTCCCGTGCCGCGCATGCGCCGCACCTGTCGCACGGGAAAGAGGTGGCTGCTGCGATCGGACGCTTTTCCCATGACTGAATCCGAACTCGATTTCGCCGAAGTGCGGCGCGCCTTCGACCATGCCGCCGCCAGCTACGATGCACACGCGGTGCTGCAGCGCGAGGTGTGCGATCGCCTGCTCGAGCGGCTTGATTTCATGACCCTGCAGCCGGGCCGCGTGCTCGATGTCGGCAGCGGCACCGGCTATGGCCTGGCGCACTTGCGCGCGCGCTATGCGGAGGCCGAACTCAGCGCCCTCGACGTCGCCCCGGCCATGCTCGCCGCCGCGCGCGCACGCCTGCCGCACGCGGGCTGGGCGCAGCGTGCGCGGTCGCGCCTGGCGCCGTCATCCGAGCGCGCCACCCATCTGCTGTGCGCCGACATGGAACGGCTGCCGCTGGCGCCCAACAGCATGAATCTCGTCTGGTCCAGCCTGGCGCTGCAATGGGCGCACGACCTCGAGGCCACCCTCAAGGGCTTCCATCAGGTGCTGGCGCCGGGCGGCCTGCTGATTTTCGCCACCTTCGGCCCCGACACGCTGAAGGAATTGCGTTCGGCCTTTGCAGCCATCGACGACGCGCCGCATGTCAATCGCTTCATCGACCTGCACGACATCGGCGACATGCTGATTCACGCCGGTTTCGCCAGCCCGGTGATGGAAATGGACATGCTGACGCTGACCTACGCCGACCTCAAAACCCTGATGCGCGACCTCAAGGGAATCGGCGCGCACAACGCGGCAACGACCCGGCGGCGCGGCCTGCTCGGCAAGTCGGCGTGGGCACGGCTGGAGCAGGCGTATGAATCGCACCGGCTGCAAGGCCGTCTGCCCGCCACATTCGAAGTGATCTACGGCCATGCGTGGGCAGGCGACAAGACGCGGCGCGAAGACGGGCGCCAGGTGATCGAGTTCAACATCGGCGAGCGCCGCCGAAAACTCGGGCTGGCATGAAGCTGCGCGGCCTGTTCGTCACCGGCACCGATACCGGCGTCGGCAAGACGCGGGTGGCGGTGGCGCTGATTCATGCGCTGCGCACGCGCGGCCTGCGCGTGGCGGCGATGAAGCCGGTGGCGGCAGGCCACGCCCTGGGCGAGTTGAACGAGGATGTGGCGGCGCTGCTGCAGGCGGCCAACGTGGCGGCCGACCTCGGTGATGTCAATCCCTATGCCTTTGCCGAGCCGGTGGCGCCGCATATCGCCGCGCAGCGGGCCGGCGTGCGGATCGAACTGGATGTCATCGCCGCGGCGTATTCCCGGCTTGCTGCGGCGGCCGACGTGGTGGTGGTCGAAGGTGCCGGCGGCTGGCGCGTGCCCTTGAACGAACGCGACGACATGGCGGATCTGGCCCAGCGCATCGGCCAGCCCGTCGTGCTGGTGGTGGGGATGCGTCTCGGCTGCCTCAACCATGCGCTGCTGACAGCGGAGTCGATTGCAAACCGGCAGTTGCCGTGGGCCGGCTGGGTGGCCAACCACGTCGATCCGGCGATGGCCTGCCAGGCTGAAAATGTGGCGGCGCTGCGCGCGCGACTGCCCGCTCCGTGTCTGGGCGTGCAGGACTTTCTTCATGAAGGACTTGCTTCAGGGGCGGCGCTGCAATGGCTGACGCTGCCTGAAGAATTAGCATGTTTGAATAGTCTTTAATAACGATATTTAATAATTAAATCAATACGTTAAAACGATCGTACTGCTTGTTCGCGCGCGTCGCGGCGTGCTATTGTCTGCGACATATTGCCGCACTCGGTTTCCTCGATTCCTGCCATGGAACAGGTGAATACGGAAGACTGTGCGGGCGAGTCAGCAGGCGCGTTTGTATTCCACTCCCGCCCCAACCATTCGCTGACGCGCCCCCAGGAACGGCTCGTGTTCTGGAGCCTGGCGGCACTGTGTTTTGCGATGGCGCTCGTTTTTGCACTGATGGGCTACTGGCCGACCCTGCCGTTTGCCGGAATCGAGATCGTCTTGCTGGCCTGGGCATTCAGGGCCTTGCGCGGCCGTGAGGGCAATTTCGAAGCCCTCAGGATCGAAGGCGACGTGGTGGTGCTGGAGTGGCATGCCGGGGGAGTCGGAGAACGTCGCGAGATGAATCGCCAGTGGACGCGCGTGGCATGCGATTGCAGGGCGCCCGGCAGAAATTGCCGCCTCAGCGTGAGTTCGCACGGCCGCGCAACGGAAGTCGGGCAGTATTTGAGTGACGAGGAAAGGCTGCAGCTGGCTGCCATGTTACGCAGCAGGTTGCAGGGATAGCGAGGCGCAGCAGCTTGCAGGGGTCCATGCCTGGGCCGCGATACCAATAACGGGACGAGAGGACAGGGAGACGCGATGAAAAGCATGTGGCAACGGGCAGCAATGGTGGGGGCGGCACTGGCGGCCAGCCAGCCGGCACTGGCGGAATATGCATACAACCTGCAAGCACCGGCGAGTCAGGTGGCGCAGGATGTGTTCGATCTGCACAACCTCATCATGCTGGTGTGCCTGGGGATCTTCGTGGTGGTGTTCGGCGCGATGTTCTATTCGTTGCTGAAGCATCGCAAGTCGCTCGGCCACAAGGCCGCGAATTTCCACGAAAACACCACGGTTGAAATTATCTGGACGGTGATCCCCTTCGTCATCCTGGTGGGGATGGCCTACCCCGCCGCCAAGGTGGTGATCGACATGAAGGACACGGCCAACCCTGACATGACCATCAAGATAACGGGCTTTCAGTGGAAGTGGAGTTACGACTACCTCAACGACGGCATCAGCTTCTACAGCACCCTTTCCACCCCGCGCGAACAGATCGTCGGCAGCGCCGACAAGGGCGAGCATTACCTGCTGGCAGTCGACGAGCCGATGGTGGTTCCGGTGGGCAAGCGGGTGCGCCTGCTGATTACCGCCAACGATGTGATCCATTCCTGGTGGGTGCCTGCGTTTGGCGTCAAACAGGACGGGATCCCGGGCTTCATCCGCGACAGCTGGCTCAAGGCTGACAAGATCGGCACCTACCGCGGCCAGTGCGCCGAGCTGTGCGGCAAGGACCACGGCTTCATGCCGATCGTGGTCGAAGTGGTGTCGGAAGAGGACTACAAGGCCTGGGTGGAGAAGAAAAAAGGCGGGGCCGAAGCCGCCATGGCCGACAACGCCAAATCCTTTGCAATCGCCGATCTGGTGGCGCGTGGCGAGAAGGTCTATCAAGCCCACTGCGCTGCCTGCCATCAGGCAGACGGCATGGGCCTGCCCGGCGTGTTTCCGGCGATCAGCGGGTCCAAGGTGGCCACCGGGCCGATTGCGGAACACATCAATGTCGTTCTGAACGGCCGGCCGGGCACGGCAATGGCGGCCTTCGCCGGCCAGCTGTCCGACGCCGACATTGCCGCGGTTGTGACCTACCAGCGCAATGCGTGGGGCAACAAGGTGGGCGACCTGGCGCAGCCGGCCGAGATTGCCGCCGCACGCGGTGGCGCCGCCAGCGAAGCCGGCGCACCTGCTGCGCAGTAAACAATATTAAACAGGAGAGCGACACGATGTCCGACGCTACACACGCCCACGACGATCACAGCCATGGCCACCCCAGCGGGATCATGCGCTGGCTGACCACCACCAACCACAAGGACATCGGCACGATGTACCTGTGGTTCGCACTGATCATGCTGTTTTCGGCAGGCACCATGGCGCTGCTGATTCGCGCCGAATTGTTCCAGCCCGGTTTGCAACTGACCCAACCGGATTTCTTCAACCAGCTCACCACCATGCACGGGCTGATCATGATTTTCGGCGCGATCATGCCGGCTTTTTCCGGGTTTGCGAACTGGCAGGTGCCGCTGATGATCGGCGCGCCCGACATGGCGTTTCCGCGCATGAACAACTGGGCGTTCTGGCTGCTGCCCGTGGCGGCCATATTGCTGATGTCGTCTTTCCTGTTGCCCGGCGGCGCCGTGGCGGGTGGCTGGACGATGTATCCGCCGCTGTTCATCCAGGGGGGGATTTCCTATGACCTGACGATTCTGGCGGTCCACATCATGGGTCTGTCGTCGATCATGGGCTCGATCAACATCGTCACCACCATCCTCAACATGCGTGCGCCCGGTCTCACGCTGATGAAGATGCCGCTGTTCATTTGGACCTGGCTGATCACCGCCTACCTGCTGATTGCCACCATGCCGGTGTTGGCGGGCGCAGTGACCATGCTGCTGACCGACCGCAACTTCGGTACCCATTTCTTCAACGCGGCCGGTGGCGGTGACCCGGTGATGTTCCAGCACATCTTCTGGTTCTTCGGCCATCCCGAGGTCTACATCCTGATCCTGCCTGCGTTCGGCATCGTCTCGCAGATCATCCCGACGTTCGCGCGCAAGCCGCTGTTCGGTTACGCGTCGATGGTGTACGCGACGGCTTCCATCGCGATCCTGTCGTTCACAGTGTGGGCGCACCACATGTTTGCCGTGGGCATGCCCGTTGCTGCGCAATTGTTCTTCATGTTCTCGACCATGTTGATCGCGGTGCCGACCGGGGTGAAGGTGTTCAACTGGGTGGCCACGATGTGGAAGGGCTCGCTGACGTTCGAGACGCCAATGCTGTTCGCCATCGCCTTCGTCTGCCTGTTTACAATTGGCGGCTTCTCCGGCCTGGTGCTGGCGATCGCGCCGGTCGATATCCAGCTGCAGGACACCTACTACGTGGTGGCGCACTTCCACTACGTGCTGGTCGCGGGCTCGCTGTTCGCCATGTTCGGCGGCATCTACTACTGGGGCCCCAAGTGGACCGGCGTGATGTACAACGAGACGCGCGGCAAGATTCATTTCTGGGCGTCGTTGATCTTCTTCAACGTCACGTTCTTCCCGATGCACTTCCTCGGCTTGAACGGCATGCCCCGGCGCACGTTCACCTACGACCCGAACCTCGGCTGGAACACCGCGAACTTCATCGCGACGATCGGCTCCTACG
>DASTEA010000169.1:0-3023 GCA_035710075.1 Thiobacillus sp. | reverse complement strand
GACACGCCCTACAGCTTCCAGGGCGGCGATACCGTCACCCTGCGCACGCTGCTGGCGCGGGTGGCGGATTTCGGCGTGCCGACCGTGTGCGTCACCGGCGGCGAGCCGCTGGCGCAGAAGAACTGCCTGCCGTTGCTGGCCGCGCTGTGCGACGCCGGCTATTCGGTGTCGCTGGAAACCAGCGGTGCGCTCGATGTCAGCCAGGTCGATGCGCGGGTGTCGCGCATCGTCGACATCAAGCCGCCGGCCTCCGGCGAAGCGGCGCGCAACCGCTGGGAAAACCTCGCCCACCTGACGTCGCACGACGAGATCAAGTTCGTGCTGGCCGACCGCGCCGACTACGAGTGGGCGCGCGAGGTCCTGCAAGCGCAAAACCTCGCAAAAATTTGCACCATTCTGTTTTCGCCGGTGCAGGGCGAACTGCCGCCGGCGCAGCTGGCGGAATGGATCATCGGGGACCGGCTGCCGGTGCGGATGCAGGTGCAGCTGCACAAGGTGCTGTGGGGCAACACGCCCGGCAAATGAAGCCGGCGGTCATCCTGCTCTCCGGCGGACTGGACTCCGCCACCGTGCTCGCCATCGCGCGCGAGGCGGGTTACGCCTGCCATGCGCTGAGCCTCGACTACGGCCAGCGCCACACCGCCGAGCTGGCCGCCGCCGCGCGCGTGGCGGCGAGCCTCGGGGCCATCGAGCACCGGGTGATCCGGATCGGGCTGGGCGACATCGGCGGCTCGGCGCTCACCGACGCGTCCATCGCCGTTCCGGAAAGCCCCACCGCAGGCATTCCGGTCACCTACGTGCCCGCGCGCAACACCGTGATGCTGGCGCTGGCGCTTGCCTGGGCCGAGGTGCTGGGGTCGCGCGACCTCTTCATCGGCGTCAATGCCGTCGACTATTCCGGCTATCCCGATTGCCGTCCCGAATTCATCGCGGCGTTCGAGCGCATGGCCAACCTCGCCACCCGCGCCGGCGTCGAAGGCGCGCGGCTGCGGGTCCACGCGCCGCTGCAGCATCTGTCCAAGGCGCAGATCGTCCGCCGCGGCCTCGAACTCGGCGTCGACTACGCGCAAACCGTCAGCTGCTACCAGGCCGATGCGGAAGGCCTGGCCTGCGGACGCTGCGATTCCTGCCGCCTGAGACGCGAGGGGTTTCGCGCGGCAGGCATCCCCGATCCGACACGATATGGCCCGCAAAAAGGCTGACTAGGCAGGGCACGCACCCGGCCTTTCCGGGCGGCCGTGATGGTACTTAAAATCCACTTGGCATTCGCGGCGGAACCATTAGAATTCTGCCTCCTCATAGCACGGCGCATGCCGCGACTCCCCTTTTCAAACGAAAGACAGATTCATGATCTACGAAGATTTCGCAAGCGCTCAATCGTTCTTCCTGTGGTCGACCTTCGCGATCGCCCTGATCATGGGCGCCGTGGTCAACAAGACCAACTTCTGCACCATGGGCGCGGTCTCCGACTGGGTCAACATGGGCGACACCGGCCGCCTGCGCGCCTGGGTGCTGGCGATCGCGGTCGGCGTGCTGGGCGTGATGGGCCTCGAAGCGGCCGGCATGGTGAACGTCACCGGCACCTTCCCGTCCTACCGCCAGACCAGCTTGCCCTGGCTCGAATACCTGCTCGGCGGCGCCCTGTTCGGCATCGGCATGTCGCTCGCCTCCGGCTGCGGCAACAAGACGCTGATCCGCATCGGCGGCGGCAACCTGAAGTCGATCATGGTGCTGCTGGTCATCGGCCTGATCGCCTACTTCATGATCAACCCCTTCCCGGGCAGCGACAAGACGCTGTATTCCACCCTGTTCTATCCGTGGACCAACCCCACCGCAGTCGCCTTGAGCACCAACCAGGACCTCGGCGCGATGCTGTTCGGCGACGCCGCCAACGGCCGCATGGTGATGGGCGCCGTCGTCGGCGTCCTGCTGCTGGCCTGGGTCTTCATGTCGGCCGATTTCCGCTCCAGCTTCGACAACATCCTCGGCGGCCTCGTGGTCGGCCTGGTGGTGCTCACCGCCTGGTACGTCACCAGCAACATCGCGGTGAATGCCGACGGCGAAATGATGTCGCTGCAGACCTACGTGCAGGAATGGGATATGTATGCGCCGGCCGATGCGGTCAAGCCCGCCGCCGCCGGCCCGCTGGCCCCGCAATCCTTCACCTTCATCAACCCGATGGGGCAAACGCTGGGCTACGCGGCAAGCGGCTTCGAGCGCACCCTGCTCACCTTCGGCATCATGGCGCTGGCCGGCGTCATCGCCGGCTCGCTGCTGTGGTCGCTGATCTCGCGCAGCTTCCGCATCGAGTGGTTCGCCTCCGGCCGCGACTTCACCAACCACCTGATCGGCGCGATCCTGATGGGCTTCGGCGGCGTGCTGGCGATGGGCTGCACCATCGGTCAGGGCATCACCGGCTTTTCCACCCTGGCGCTGGGTTCCATCCTCACCTTCGTCGCCATCGTGGCCGGCAGCGCCGCCACCATGAAAGTGCAGTACTTCCTGATGATGCGCGAGTGATCACCCGGCCGGGTTCGCCCCGGCCCTCGTGCCGGGCGGGCAGGATGCGCATTCAAAAAAGCGTCATAGGCCTTTACCCCGGCGCATCGCATCGGCTATAATTTCGCGCTTTCGCGGACAGGATTTCAACCCCGTCCCCGGGCCGGTAGCTCAGCTGGTAGAGCAGTGGACTTTTAATCCATTGGTCCCGAGTTCGAATCTCGGCCGGCCCACCAGAATCAAGCAAAAGCCACGGGAAACCGTGGCTTTTGCTTTGTGCTTGCCGTCGACAAGCGCGAGGATATGGCCGCTTACCGGTCCAAGCACAGCCCTGTGAATATCGTGTCTGACCCTTTTCTTATTGCATTTATTTGCCCGGGCAGGTGACGGAAACCGTCAGCCCGTGCCGTAGAGGGGCAGGGCGGGGGCGCTGGGTGCTGCTGCGGCAATCCCCGGTCGCCCGGCAAAATGCAAGCTGAATCAAGGCGTTCAGGCTCGCCGGTGCGATTTTCCCCGGGAAAATC
>DASTEA010000168.1:0-3931 GCA_035710075.1 Thiobacillus sp. | reverse complement strand
CTGAAAGCCGGCGGCATCCCGATTTACGAGCCGGGGCTGGAAGACATGGTGAAGCGCAACGTCGCCGCAGGGCGGCTGCACTTCACCACCGACATCGAGGCATCCGTAGGATTCGGCCAGATCCAGTTCATCGCCGTCGGCACCCCGCCGGACGAGGACGGTTCGGCCGACCTGCAGTATGTGGTGGCCGCCGCACGCAACATCGGCCGCCACATGACGGACTACAAACTGGTGGTCGACAAATCGACCGTTCCGGTCGGCACCGCCGACAGGGTGAAAGAGGCACTCGTGGAAGAACTCGCAAAGCGCGGCGTAGCGATCGAATTCAACGTCGCCTCCAACCCGGAATTCCTCAAAGAGGGCGCGGCGGTGGACGATTTCATGAAGCCAGACCGCATCGTGATCGGCACCGACAGCGAGCACGCCACGGCTTTGCTGCGCCAGTTGTACGCGCCGTTCCAGCGCAACCGTGACCGCCTGACGGTGATGGATGTGAAGAGCGCCGAGCTCACCAAATACGCCGCCAACGCCATGCTGGCGACGCGCATTTCCTTCATGAACGAGCTTGCCGTGCTGGCCGAAAAACTCGGCGCCGACATCGAGCAGGTGCGCCATGGCATCGGCTCCGACCCGCGCATCGGCTATCAATTCCTGTATGCCGGCTGCGGTTACGGCGGCTCGTGTTTTCCCAAGGACGTGCAGGCGCTGCGCCGCACCGCCCAGGAAAACGGCATTCCGCTGCGTGTGCTCGACGCGGTGGAAGAAGCCAACGACGCGCAGAAACAGATTCTGGTCAACAAGCTGACCGCGCGCCTAGGCACCGACCTCAAGGGCAAGCGCTTTGCCATGTGGGGTCTGGCGTTCAAGCCGAATACCGACGACATGCGCGAAGCGCCCAGCCGCAGCATGCTGGAAGCGCTGTGGGCGATGGGCGCGAGCGTGTCGGCCTACGACCCGGCGGCGATGGAGGAAACCCGCCGCATCTACGGCGAGCGCGCCGACCTGCTGCTGGTCGACAGCCCGATGGATGCGCTGAAGGGTGCCGACGCGCTGCTGATCGTCACCGAATGGAAGGTGTTCCGCAGCCCCAACTTCGACACCATGAAGGCGCTGCTGAACGCGCCGCTTATTTTCGACGGCCGCAACCTCTACGAGCCGCAGGTGATGCGCGAGATGGGCTTCGATTATTTGCCGATCGGACGTCAGTAAGGCATGTACAACACCATCGAAGACTGCGTCGGCAACACCCCGCTGGTGCGCCTGAAGCGCATCCCCGGCGTGACGACGAACACCGTGCTGGTCAAGCTCGAAGGCAACAATCCGGCCGGCTCGGTGAAGGACCGCCCGGCGCTGGCCATGATCGAGCAGGCCGAGGCGCGCGGCGAAATCAAGCCCGGCGACACCCTGATCGAGGCCACCAGCGGCAACACCGGCATCGCGCTGGCGATGGCGGCGGCAATGCGCGGCTACAGGATGATCCTCATCCTGCCGGAAAACGCCTCGATCGAGCGGCGGCAGACCATGCGCGCCTTCGGCGCCGAGCTGCAGCTGGTGAGCAAGGAAGCCGGCATGGAAGGCGCGCGCGACCTGGCGGTCGCGATGGAGAAGCAGGGCATCGGCAAGGTCCTCGACCAGTTCGCCAACCCCGACAATCCGGACGCGCACTACCGCACCACCGGCCCGGAAATCTGGCGCGACACCGAGGGCAAAATCACCCACTTCGTTTCCAGCATGGGCACCACCGGCACCATCATGGGCTGCTCGCGTTATCTCAAGGAACGGAACCCGGCGATCCAGATCATCGGCGTGCAGCCGACCGAGGGCGCGCAGATTCCCGGCATCCGCAAATGGCCGGAAGAATACGTGCCGAAAATCTGCGATCCCAGCCGCGTCGACCGCATGATCTACGTCAGCCAGCAAGACGCCGAGGAAACCACGCGCCGGCTGGCGCGCGAGGAAGGCATCTTCGCCGGCGTTTCGTCCGGCGGCGCGCTGTGGGCCGCATTGCAGCTATCGAAGGAAGTCGAGAACGCCGTCATCGTCTCCATCGCCTGCGACCGCGGCGACCGCTATCTGTCCACCGGCGTGTTCCCGGCCTGAAATTGGCGTTTTCCCTGTCCGGTGCTGCTTGTGTAACACCCATTCGCCACCCACGTGAGGTCGGGCTGTGAACAGAAAATCGACGAGAAGAAGCAACGCCTGATGGCCAAAACCAAAACGATCTACACCTGCAGCGAGTGCGGCGGGCAGTCGCCCAAGTGGCAGGGACAGTGCCCGGCCTGCAACGCCTGGAACACCCTGGTCGAGACCATTGCCGAGTCGGCCAAGCCGCGCTACCAGGCGCTGGCGGCGTCGAGCCAGGTGCAGATGCTGGGCGAAGTGGAGGGTGCCGAGGCGAGCCGGATTCCGACCACGCTCGGCGAGCTCGATCGCGTGCTCGGGGGCGGGCTGGTGGCAGGCGGCGTGGTGCTGATCGGCGGCGATCCCGGCATCGGCAAGTCGACTTTGCTGTTGCAGGCGCTGGCGGTGCTGTCGCAAAGCCTGCCCACGCTGTACGTCAGCGGCGAGGAATCCGCGCAGCAACTGGCGCTGCGCGCGCGCCGCCTGCAGTTGCCCGAAGCGCATCTGCCGGTGTTGCCGGAGATCCGGCTCGAAGCGATTTTGAGCCACCTCGCCTCGATCAAGCCCGCCATCGCGGTGATCGATTCGATCCAGACCGTGTATTCGGAAACGCTGACCTCGGCGCCCGGCTCGGTGGCGCAGGTGCGCGAATGCGCGGCGCAGCTGACGCGCTACGCCAAGCAGAGCGGCTGCGCGATTCTGCTGGTCGGCCATGTCACCAAGGAAGGTGCCATCGCCGGTCCGCGCGTGCTGGAGCACATCGTCGATACCGTGCTGTATTTCGAGGGCGATACCGGATCGAGTTTTCGCCTGGTGCGCGCGATCAAGAACCGCTTCGGCGCAGTGAATGAAATCGGCGTCTTCGCGATGACCGAGAAGGGCCTGAAGGGCGTATCCAATCCTTCGGCCATTTTTCTGTCGCACCACGGCGCGCCGGTGCCGGGCTCGTGCGTGCTGGTCACGCAGGAAGGCACGCGCCCGCTCTTGGTCGAGATTCAGGCCCTGGTCGACAGCAGCCAGGCGCCCAACCCGCGCCGCCTGTCGGTCGGCCTGGAACAGAACCGGCTCGCCATGCTGCTCGCCGTCCTGCATCGCCACGCAGGCATCGCCTGTTCCGACCAGGATGTGTTCGTCAATGCGGTGGGCGGGGTGAAGATCAGCGAGCCGGCCGCCGACCTGGCGGTGCTCGCCGCCATCGTGTCGTCGCTCAGAAGCCAGCCGCTGCCCGACAAGTTGGTGATGTTCGGCGAGGTGGGGCTGGCCGGTGAAATCCGCCCGGTGCAGCGCGGTCAGGAACGCCTGAAGGAAGCCGCCAAGCTCGGCTTCACCCAGGCCATCGTGCCAGCCGCCAACCAGCCCAAGCAGAAAATCCCCGGAATGAAGATTCACCCCGTCCATCGGCTGGACGAGGCAATCCGGTTTTTCAGGGAAAGCTGAGGGTAGAGTAAGGCGAACGCTCGATGCAAATTCAGCGTTGGCCATGAAGCGGTAGGGTGGACGACCGTACGCAAGTGCACAACCCGATTTTAGGTATTCATTCGAGGAGAAATCGCATGTTGGTGACTTTTACAACCGATGCCTATGCCGACATCACCATGTTCGGGGATGTCGCGCTTGCCATGTTGAAAATGATGGGGCACAGCGCAAGCGTGCCCGGCGCGATTCTGGCGGCAGATGTTCCCGCGGCCCTGAGTCGGCTAACCGCCGCGATCGAAGCAGAAAAAGCCTCACCGCCAGTTGAGGACAAGGATGAGGATGAGCCGGTGGTCAGCATGGCTACTCGAGCGCTGCCTCTCATCAATCTTCTCGC
>DASTEA010000167.1:0-7469 GCA_035710075.1 Thiobacillus sp. | reverse complement strand
AACAACAGGTTCACCATCGCCAGCCCCAGCAGCAGTTTCGCAGCCATTCGGACCTCCTTTCACTGCGCCAGGCTGAGGTCCAGCCCGGGCCCGAGGCCACCCCAGTAGGTGTAGCCGTAATAGATCGCCCACACGAACAGGACCAGATAGACCACCAGCAGCCAGCCGTTCACGCGGCCGTGGCGGGCCTGCAGGTGGCCGCCGGCGTAATCCTCGGTCTGCCGGTGGGGCTTCTGTTCGGCAGGATCGGAATGCGCGTCATTGCCCGGCAGCTTCGTCATCGTCCACCTCCGTCCGATAGGCCCTGTACTTGATGGCCTCGACGTCCTTGAAGGCGCCCGAGAGCACGCCCCAGACGAACAGGCACAGCGCCCCCAGGCTCATCAGCAGGGCCACCACAAATTGCACCAGCGTCAGTTCCAGCATGTCGTTCTCCTCATTCCACCCTGGCCGGCGTGGCCATCCTCAGCGCGCCGTTCGGCGAGCCAGCAACATCGAAGCCGTGCTTTTTCGCCCACGCCTCGCCGGCGAAATACACGGTCTGTTCGTCGGCCGCCAGCGGATGGGCCGCGTGCGATTCGGCCGCTGCGTAGCTGGGGTTGTTGAGCGTGGCCCGGTCGCGCTGCGTGATGCGGATCGGTTCCCCGGTGAGCGGATCCTTGAAGGCCGACAGCGACAGCACGTAGTAAGACAGGGCCCAGCGGTCCTCCTCCGCCAACGTGTCGCTGAAGGACGGCATCGGGGTGCCGGACAGGCCCGTGCTCATGGTGCGGAAAATGTCCCTCACGTCCGCCCCCGACTTGAACTGGCCGGTGGTGAGGTCGGCCGGCACGATGGTGAAGCCGAAGTCGTCCTCCAGACCCGCCGCCTTCTCGCCATCGCCGCGGCCTTCCTGGCCGTGGCATTCCCAGCACTTGGCCTGCTGCCACACTTCCTGGCCGCGCTGCACCTGCTGGACCGAGGGCGGCGGCGGCTGGCCGATGAAGAGGGGCGCCTTGGGCGGCTCCTCGACGAAGTAGTAATAGGGATTGGCGGGATCGCTGAGGTCCACCGAGAGCACGTACTTGATGTACTGGATCACCGCCAGCCGGTCCTTCTCCGGCAGCTCGTGCCAGGTCGGCATCGCGGTGCCCCGCACGCCGCGGGTGATGGTGCGCAAGAGGTCGCCGTCGTCAGGGAGCGAACCCGACGGGGTGAGGCGGAACTTGAACACCCCCAGGGTGAAATTGCGCGGCCGGTCCTTCTGCATGAAGGTCGCGGCAGGGCCGTTGCCGTCGCCCTTGGCGCCGTGGCAGCCGACGCAGCGGCGGTCGTACACCTGCTTGCCGTAGACGATCCATTCTTCGGAGCGCGGCACGCTCACCTGCGAGGCGTCCATGCGCTGGGGCTCGAAGCGGTCGCGCCACTTGCCGCGGTTGGTGCCCAGCTTCTGCAGGTAGGCCACCAGCGCGCGCAGGTCCTCGGTGTCCGCCACCAGCTGTACCACCTCGCCGCTGAACTCGTCGTTGGGGGTGGCGATCACCGGGTATTTTCCGCGCTCGGGAACGTACAACAGACCTTCGGCGTTTGGCGTCAAACGGAGCGTGTCCTTCGAGGCGAAATCGAACAGCAAGCGGGTGACCGGCGTCTGCTCCAGCGTGCGGTTGCCCGCCGCATCATCGATGATCCTGGCCCGATGCGGCCCGTCGAACAGGGCGGCGAAGCGCGGCATGATGGAATCCGGCGACAGCATGCGCGGGTCCCAGAAATGCGCCAGATGCCAGGAATCGCTGAATTTGAGCCCGACCCGCGACAGGTCCGGGCCGATGCGCCGGGTGGAGAACAGATGCGGCTGGTCGTAGGCGTATTCGCCGGCCTGGGTGATCGGCCCCCAGCGCCGGGTCTCGCCGGCGACCGGCCGCACGTACTGCGAGTGGCAATACCAGCAGCCCTCGCGGATGTAGACCGCGCGGCCGCGCTGCTCCAGCGCGGTGTAGTCGCTGGCGCGGTGCTCCGTCCATTTGAGTTCGCCGAGATCGGTGCGCACCACCCGGGTCACCTTGTCGGTGCGTGATTGCGGCTCCAGCATCGGCAGCACCCCCTGCACGAAGGCGGCCAGGCTGAGGAAGCCGAAGCCCGCCACCAGGGCATAAAAGCGCAGGCCGTAGCGGGTCATGGCGTCGCCCCTGCCACGGCTTCATCCGATGCGCCGCGGGCCGGCGCAGCCGCGCCAGGTGCCGACAGCATCGTGCGCATCAGGTTGTAGACCAGCAGCGAAATGCCGAGGTCCATCGAGATGCCCGCGGTGGTGCGCACCAGCCAGTAGGGCCGGATCGACACCATGGAATCCAGCCACTCGACCCCGGACATCAGCGCATAGCCCTGCTGCAGTCCCGCCAGGGTGAGGTCGAGCCCCATCAGCGAAATGCCGAAGGTGATGAGCCAGAACGACCAGTTGCCGAGGGTGAACGACCACAGCGGGCGTCCCGCCAGCCGGGGCATGACATAGAGCGTGCTGCCGATGGCCCACACCACGAAGGTGCCGAATATCGTCAGATGGGAATGCGAGATGACGAAATCGGAAAAGTGGGTCGGCTGCTGGATCGAGCGCAGCGCCTCGGTGGAGCCCTGGAAGCAGCCCACCAGGTAGATCAGCGAGCCCGTGATGAGGAACTTGGCCGGCAGGTTCTGCCCGAAGCGGTTCCAGCGTCCGATCATGGTGCCGAAGAAGTTTTGCAGCACCGTCCACACGGGAATGATCAGCAGCATCGATGTGATGATCGCCAGCGTTTCGGCCCAATCGGCAATCGGGCTATAGAGAGAGTGGTGGATGCCGACGAAGGGATAGAACAGCGCCAGCGACCAGAAGCCGATCAGCGACAGCTTGTGACTGTAGATCGGGTTCTTCACGCTGGCCGGCAGGAAATAATAGATCAGCACGTAGCCCGCCGGGGTGATCCACAGGCCGACGATGTAGTGAATGAAAAGCCCGTGGAAAGCCGCGCTATTGATGCCGGTGATGCCGAACGGCAGGATGAAGCTGCCGAGGATGAGGTTCATCACCATCCATACGAAGGCGCCGATCAGATACCACACCGCCACGTAGAGCCGCGGCTCCAGCCGTTTGGCGATGGTGACCAAAAACTGCACGGTGAGGGTGCCGATGACGAAGAAGATCACGACATCGACGGCGAAGGGAAACTCCCCGGCTTCCAGCCCCTGGTTGTAGCCCAGCAGCAGGGAGAGGATGCCGGCGACCAGCCCCAGGTTCCATACCCACACCAGCCAGTGGCCCCATGCCTCTTTCCATACCCGCACCCCGCACAGGCGCGGCAGCACGTAGTGGCAGAGGCCGATGAACAGGGTGGAGAAGGCGCCGAAAATGACGCCGTTGACGTGCAGCGGCCGCAGCCGGCCGAGGGTGAGATAGCGGGAGGTGCCCAGGTAATCCGGGTAATTGAACAGGGTCGAGATGAGCACCCCGATGCTGGGCGCGAGCATCAGCCAGAACAATCCCCAGTACAGCCATTTGAGGATCAGTTCGCGGTCGATCAGGGAATCGGGATCCGGGAATACGCCCGGGTCAGGACTCGCACTCGCCTCCTTCGTCATGCGGTTCTCCCGTCCTCGCGGCCGCGCGCCCGCTGCATTTCATATCTGGCAGCGGACCCCGTGTCCGTGCCCTCGATGCGCGCCTCGCCCCGCGGGGCAGGGCGCGCGGCCACGCCGTCGTCAATGCCGCCCCGGGTCCAGCTTGGAGTTGCGGTTGGACCAGTAGATGTAGGCCTCCAGCGCCTTCATGGCCTCGCCGTCAGGGTCGATCTTCTCGCCCTCATTGGGCTTTTCGATGCACCAGTTGATCATGTTGCGCAGGGTAGCGAACTCGCTCATCTGTTCCTGGAACTTGGGGAACTCGTGCGGGTGCGTGTCCGAGGTAAAGGGGTGGCACATGGCGCAGGCCATGCCGGTATTGGACAGCTTCACGCCCAGCCGCTTTTCCGTGGCCGCGTCGCCGTGGAACAGCAGGTCGCCGGTACGCACCTGCTCCAAGAAGGCTTCATTGAAGGCCTCCAGCTGCTTCGCCGTGTGCTTTTCCTTGTGGGCCCAGGCCTGCTCGCTCTCCACCGACAGGGCAAGCAGCGCCGCCGCGCCCACGGCGGTCAGCAGCGCCAGCGTTTTCTTGGGTGTCATGGTCGTTCTCCTCTATCGCGTCGCATCGCGGGCTCAGATCCGGTCGGCAATGCGCGGGCTCAGCACCTGGTTGCTGTTGTCTCCCGTCCCGGAATCCACCGGCGCCGTGGCGAAGACTTCCTTGCGCCACATCCTGTATTCGTTTTCCACCCGGCCTGCGCCGCTCATGGACAGAGCGCTCCAGCCGACACCGTCGAAGTGGTCTCCGGGGTCGGCCCGGATCATCGGGCGGGTGAGCTTGGGCACGCCTTTGGGCGCGTAGGGCCAGGGCCAGGAGGTGGCCAGCATGCCGATCGAGCGCAGCTTGCCGATCTCGTTGTAGAGCGCCTGGTGGGTGTGGCCGTGGATGTTGGTGACGTTGGCGTAGGGCTTGAGGATCTCGTGCACCTCGCGCCAGTCGCGCACCCAGAAATTCCACGGCGGGAAGTACTCGTACAGCGGGTTGTGGCTGAAGATGATGACCGGCTTGTCCTTCGGCCATTTGGCCAGAATGCCGTCGAGCCACTTGAGCTGCGCGGCGCCCAGTCCGGCCCAGGGGCCGGCGACGCTGCCGTCGAGCGTGGCCATATGCCCCATGCGTTCCTTCGGCGTCATCTTGCGCGCGGTCCAGTAATCCGGCCCGTGGCTGACGGTGTCTAGACCGATGAAGCGCACGCCCTTGTGGTCGAAGCTCCAGGGCGGCGCCCCGAACAGCTTGGTCCAGGTCTTGCCCATGTCGAGATACCAGTCGTGTTCGCCTGGAATGAAATATTTCTTGATCTTGACCTCCTTGAGCAGGTCGTTGCCCAGATTCAGTTCCACCGGGTCGCCCAGCTGGGCGAGGTCGCCGCCGAAGATGAGGAAATCCGCCGGTGGCTTCATCGCCTGCACCTCCTTGAACGCGCGCACCGCTTTCTCGACGAAGCGGGTGTTGACGTCCTTCGGATAGAGGTGGGTGTCGGAGACCCAGGCGAACTTGAAGGCCTGGCCGTCGGCCGCGAAGGCGACATCGAGGGTGTTGATGATGGGCAGGAGGCCGTAGGTGACCGCTCCGGCTGCGCCGAGAACCAGCGACTTGTGCAGGAAGGTGCGGCGGGTCATGACGGTCGAGCTGTCGGGCTGCTCCCCGGCGGGGCGCAGGACCCGGTCCATATCGCGCCGCAGCATTTCACGTTCGTTCATCTGGATACCTCCTCTCGTTTCGAATCGGAATCGGCTGCGGCACGTGCCGCCCTAGCGTTTCTTCAGCTCGATCGCCAGCTTGGCGGCCTCCCCGCCCTTGACCGTCACCGTCTGCTCGTTATCACCGGTGTAGTTCTGCGACACCACCAGCGTGTAATTGCCGGGTGGGACGTCGCTGATGCTGAAACTGCCGTCCTTGCCGGTCAGCGCGTAATACGGGCTGTCGGCGACGAACACGTGGGCCAGCATCCAGCCGTGGGCATCGCACTCCACCCGCACCATGCCCGGCCGCGGCAGCTCGCGCCTGACCTTGTCGCCCTTGTTGGGCAGGGCCACGTTGAAGGCGGTGCGGCGGCCGTAGAAGCCGTGGGTGTTGTGCAGCACCGGGTCGGAATTGTGGATGTCGATGTCGCCTGCGCGGATGATCTGGACGGCGGGCTCGAAGCGGCAGTTGCGGTTGTCGAGCACCGGCGTTTTCTCCGCCTTGCCCCAGGCCTTTCCCTTGGGAATCGCCTTCAGGTAGACGATGGCATCCTGCACCCCCTTGTCGGGTCCCACCCGGATCTGCGGCTCGTCGCGGGGCGCACCGCAGACTTCCTGGTCCTTGGTGGGGATGATCTTCTTGATGGGAACGTTGCCCCGATAGGTGACCTTGCCCTGGATGGTCCCGCCGTTGCTGACGTTGACAACCTCATAGGCATGCGCCATTGCAGGCGTAAACAGCATGAAAGCGCAAGCGGCCAAGCTTCCAAAACAGGCGATTTTGAGCATGGTTCATCTCTCCTTTTCGGCTCGCTGTCCGCGCTTCGTTTTCGTCGATCCGCGCGCGATCGCTGGTTCAATATAGTTCAGGGGAAAGGGGGTGCAACTCCGATTGTGCCGATCACCCCTGGTCGGCAACGCCGGGCTTGCGCGCTGCGGCACTTTCCGCGGGGCAGGCAGTTGCGAGCGGACATCGCCTGAAAAAAACGGAAGTCCTGCTTTCGTGCCTATATTTCAGGAAGCGCGCGATTGCCGGGAACGCGGCATGACCGCCAATCCCTTTCAAGGAGGCTTCATGTTCAAGCGAATTCTGGTGGCGGTGGACGCGAGCCAAGCCGGCGAACTTGCGCTGCAGACGGCGATCGGGCTCGCCGCAGAATCGCAGGCCCAGTTGCGGATCGTGCACGCAGTCGATACCGCGAACGTCAACCTGGGCGCCGAGTTCCCCGCGCTGCCCGAGGTGTCTGAAGGCATCCTCGAGAACGGACGGGAAATCCTGCGCGGCGCGGAAGCGACCGCTGCGGGCGCCGGGCTTGCGGTCGAAACGAATCTCGTCACGATCGACACCCTGAAGCAGCGCATTCCCGAGGCCATCGCCGACGATGCGGAAGCCTGGTCGGCCGACCTGATCGTCATCGGCACGCACGGCCGGCGCGGGCTGAGCCGTCTGTTCCTCGGCAGCGTCGCCGAGGGTGTCGTGCGCGTGGCGACCAGGCCTGTTCTGCTGGTCCGCGGAAAATGAGCGCGCTGTGCTTGATGGCAGCGCGTGGTTTGTTGACAAAGGCAGAGCAGGAACTAGAAAGAAAGACGCCCCTGTAAAAAGGGCGCGGCGTAGCGGAAATCCGCTTTTCAGATGATGTGTGTCAAGGAGGGCAGACCATGAAAACCTCGAAGACAATTGCACTAGCCGGTTTGTTGATTTTCGCTGTATTCGGCACGTCCTGCGGTACCGTCACCGGCGCTGCGGTGGGTGCGGGCGCTGGAGCCGCCATCGGTGCAGGCACGGATTACGGCGCCAAAAAGGGTGCCTTGATCGGCACGGGTGTTGGCGCGGCAGCGGGCGCCATTTATGACATTACCAAATGACGGGGGCTGCCATGAAGAACAGGATGCTTTTGATCGTGTCGGTGGCCGGCGGCCTTGTGCTGTCAGGCGGGGTTGCACTCGGACAGGACAAGCCTGCCGATTGCCCCAAGGCGGGCGCGCCGGAAATGGTTGAGGGCCAGGTCACCCAGTTGGACGTGAACCAGGGCAAGGTGACCCTGCGCGCAAGCGATGGAACCATGCATGAATTTAATGCTTCCAAGGAAACGCTCGATGGCTATAAGGTCGGGGATCCCATCAAGGCCAAGCTGAGGAAGGATCCGCGGTGCAAC